>JAMFSC010000074.1 GCA_026225095.1 bacterium | reverse complement strand
TGCTCATGCGTTTGTTGGTCGCTAAGGTTTGTCTGGGGATGGTTGGGGCGCTGCTTGTTCTGCCGGCTGGGGCGGATTCATTGAAGGTAAAGACGGATCGGGGCAAGGTGGAGGGTGAGGCCACCACAGACGGAAAGGTGATCGCTTTTAAGGGAGTTCCCTTTGCGGCTCCTCCGGTCGGGGACCTGCGGTGGAAGGCTCCGCAGCCGGCAGCGAAGTGGGGTGGGGTGCGGCCAGCCAAGACTTTTGGGAGCCATTGCGAGCAGGCGGTGAGCTATGGGGACATGATCTTTCACGATCCGGGGGCGAGCGAGGACTGTCTAACGTTGAATGTGTGGACTCCGGCTTCGGCTGGCAAGAAGGCGAAGCTGCCGGTGATGGTGTGGATCTATGGGGGTGGGTTCGCGGCGGGAGGGACGTCGGAGGGGCGGCAGGATGGGCAGTTCCTGGCGCATCGGGGGGTGGTGGTGGTTTCGATGAACTATCGGCTGGGGATCTGGGGATTCATGGCGCATCCGGAGCTAACGGCGGAGTCTCCGCAGCATGCGTCGGGGAACTATGGGCTGAGGGATATTGCGGCGGCGATCCGGTGGACCAAGGAGAATATCGAGGCTTTCGGCGGGGATGCTGGCAATATCACGATCTTTGGCGAATCTGCGGGATCTTTCGCGGTGAGCGCGGAGATGGCTTCGCCTCTGGCAAAGGGGTTGATTACGAAGGCGATTGGAGAGAGCGGGGGAGCTTTCAACAGCTCGGGGCTGAGCTTCCCGCCGCGGGCTGAGGCGGAGGCTGCGGGTAGTGAGTTTATGCAGAAGGTCTTCGGGACTTCCAAGCTGGCAGAGATGCGGAAGCTGACCTCCGAACAGTTGATGACGGCGGTGACGGCGAAGACGACTCCGCCTCCGGCGCGGTTTGGGCCGGATGTGGATGGATACTTTCTGCCGGAATCGGTTCCGGAGATCTTCGCCAAGGGGGAGCAGGCGCATGTTCCGCTGCTCGCGGGTTGGAATGCGGATGAGGGTGGGCGGAGCTTCACGATGTCGGCCGAGACTTACAAGGAAGATGTGAGGAAGCGGTTGGGGGATGGGGTGAAGGCGGACCTGTTTCTGGCGGCTTATCCGGCAGGGACGGATGAAGAGGCGCAGCGGTCGGCGGGGGACTATGCGCGGGACAGGTTCATTGCCTACTCGACGTGGCGTTGGGTCGAGGGGCAGGTGCGGACGGGGAAGGCTCCGGTCTACCGCTACTTCTTCGACTATGGGTCGCCGGGGGATAAGTTCCATCCGGTGAGCGCGGGGGCCTTCCATTCGGACGAGATCGAGTATGTATTTGGGGCGCTGGACTCGCGGCAGGAGGCGAAGTGGCGGCCGGAGGACCGGGCGCTCTCGGAGATGATGGGGCAGTACTGGACGAACTTCGCGAAGACTGGCGATCCGAATGGGCCGGGTCTGGCAAAGTGGCCGGTGTATGGGCCGGATGACTGGAATGTGATGCATCTCGACCCGACGGCTGAGGCGAAGCCGGACGTTCAGCGGGCCCGATATCAGCTGCTGGATAAGGCGTGGGGAAAGTAAAGGCTAGACGCCTTTCTTCATCGGCTCCCAGATGAACTTGTGGATCTGGAGGGAGAGGCGTGCGTCGACGCCGTCGGCCATCATCCACTCGACGAGGGTGCGGGGGTCGAGGGTGGCGTTTTCGGTGGTACGGAGGGGGCTGGGGTCCTTCGAGAAGGCGGGGGAGAGGAGGATTCCGGCTACACGGCGGCGTAGGTCGTGCTGGACGATAAAGGAGAGGGCGAAGTCGTAGTCTGCGCGGTTGGAGAGGACGAACTTGACCTCGTCGCGGTGGGTGAGGGTCTCGAGGTTCGAGAGGCGGAAGGAGTTGGCTGCGGAGCCTGCCCCGGGACACTTGACGTCGACGATCTTGTGGACGGGGATGGGGACGTCTTCGAGGGGGCGCTCGCCGGAGGTCTCCATCATGAGGGTGTAGCCGGAGTGGATGAGCCGGTGCATGAAGGGGAGAAGCTCGCGCGACTGGAGCATGGGCTCGCCGCCGGTGAACTCGACCAGCTTGCAGGGGGCAAGCGCTTCGATCTGGGCGATGATCTCGTCTTCGGTGAACGGTTTGCCGCCGGTGAAGGTGTACTCGGAGTCGCACCAGGCGCAGCGCAGATTGCAGCCCGCGAGGCGGACGAAGATGCAGGGGAGGCCAGCGAAGGAAGATTCGCCCTGGACGGATTTGTAGAGTTCGATAAGGTGCATCAGGCGTAGTAGCGGGCGAAGCTGGTGTCGGTCTCGTAGACGGTGCAGTCCTTGACGCGGACGCGGCCGGAGGTCATCTGATGGAGCTGGGCGCTGGTCTGGTCGAAGAAGTATTTGGCCAGGTTTTCGGCGCTGGGGTTGAGTTCGGCGACGAACGGCTCCAGCTCGTTGATCATCTTGTGGTCGAGATATTCGACGGTGGGGCGCATGACCTGTTTGAGGAGCTTGAAGTCGAGGAGCATACCGGCCTCGTCGAGCTGCTCGCCGATCAGGGTGACGAAGACCTTGTAGTTGTGGCCGTGGGGGTTTTCGCACTTTCCGCGGTAGTTGCGGAGGTAGTGGCCGGAGGAAAAACCGGCTTCTACGGTGACTTCAAACATTGGGGGCGCTTCCCTTCTCTGCCCTTGCCGCACGCCTCGGGGCGCGGATGGGCCAACATCCCATTGTAGCGTTTTCAGCGTTCCCGGCGGCGCCGGCGGTCCTCGTCGGTGCGGCGCTCGGCCTGCTCGAAGAGGCTGGAGAGGATGCCGGCGAGGGCGATGAGGAGGGCCAGGACGAAGAGGGCGAGGCCCGTGGTGCGCCAGAGGCTGGCGTCGCCGGGGGAGCCGGGCTGCTGGGCGATGTTGGTGTACGCGAGGCCGCAGGAGACGAGGGAGAAGATGGCGAGTGTGGCGGCGAGGATATAGAGGTTGCGGCCCATGGATTCGTCTATTTTAGACGGAAGACGGACTGGGTATCGGGCCGGGCTGTGTGGACGGCCGACTCGGCTGCTGGCGGGAGACAGGGGGATTTCTGGGGGAATACATCGCCTGTTTACATTACCCCTCTAGGCTGTTGGCCTGGAGCGTGAGAGATACTATGGCGATCGATCAGGCAAAGTTCGACGAGATGCAGGCGAAGTATAAGGCGGCGGTGGATGCGTGGGTGGAGGCGATTCGGCGCGAGGAGGCGCTGGCGTCGGTCTGCCATGATGAGGCAAAGTTGGATGCGTGGGAGAACGCCTCTTTTCTGGAAGAGGCGGCTCGAAACAAAGCCAAAACCGCTAAATGTGACTACGAAGCGGCTCTGCGGCAGGAGTTGTTCAACTTCTAGCTCCTGCCATATGGGTAGATACCTGAGGCGCTAGTTGGCTCCGTCGGACGCGGCGAAGCGGACAGTGTAGTCGCCGATGCGTTTGCCCTGGGAGAGGCCGGCCATGATGTCGGAGCGGTAGTGGATTCCGGCATAGAGCCGGGACATGGCGGCCTCCTGCATCTGCGAGGAGAAGTACGCGGCCTGGCTGGGGAAGAGGTAGGAGAGGACATCGGCTCCAGCGGCGGAGAAGTCCGAGTGGCCCGAGACGTAGGCGGGGAAGTTGGGGAGGCCGGTCATCACCTTGATGTCGGGCGACATCTGGGAGGGTCGGGGGTTGAAGTAGAAGTACTTAGCGTCCCAGCAGCCGATGGCGGCGTCGTGCATGGCCATGTTGAGGAGGGCGAAGGCGCGGGCGGCGCGGACCTCCGAGAAGCTGGCGGCCTCGATATAAGGGACGGCGATGGCGTTCCAGTGGCCGGGTGGCGTAACGGTACTGACTCCGTCGGCCCATTTGTAGACGGTGGCTAACTGGTCTCGGGTGAGATTGTTGACGGTGTCGCGGACCTCGGTGACCTCGGTCTGCATCTGGGAGGATCCGGTGGAGGGCGGCGGGGCGGGGCGCTCGGCGATGATGTTGGCGGGGGTGAGCATCCAGGCTTTGACCTGGCCAAAGACGGGAAGCATGGGCGGGCGTGGGGGGCCGTCCTGGCTCTTCCACGCGATCTCGCCGCGAGCGGTGGCGGTGTCGGCGAGGGATTGCCAGATGGCGGGGGTTCCGATGGCGTTCTTCATGCCGTCGGAGCCGGCGCGGGTGGTGAAGATTGCGGCGACGGCCTGGCCCAGGGCTATTCCGGCGGCGATCTCGGACGGGGCGGCGCGGCCGGAGAGGAGGGCGGCCTGTTGCTGATCGTTGGCGTGCTGGGTGATTTCGTCGGCGTTGGTGGGGAAGAGGAGCTTGAGGAGGGCGAGGTTTACGCCGGCTTCTACGGCGTCTTCCGATGGGTAGGAGGGGATGCCGGTGGTCGGCATCAGCGACTGGATGGAGCTGCTGACCTTGGACGGGGAGGCGCGGTTGTAGAGGAACTTGTAGTACCAGGCGGCCTTGAGCGCGTCGTACTGGGCGACCGAAACGTAGCTGTAGGCGCGGGCGGCGTAGGGGGGATTGCTGAAGGGGTAAGTGGGGTAGGCAAAGGGGTTCGCCGCGCTTGGAACAGGGTAGGTACCGTCGTCGTTGGGGGCGGGAGGGAGGTCGGCGCGGGCTACGAGTTCGCGGAGGATCTCGTTCCAGCGGAGGACTCCGCCGGCGCTCCAGTAGGTGATGTTGGCCTTCTGATCGTCGGTGAGGGTGGCCTGGGCGGAGTGGATGGAGGTGAGTTCGGCGACGTAGGTGGGATCGGTGACGGCGGCGGGGGTGGGAACGGGGATCTGGGTTGGTCCGGAGAGGACGATCATCTTCCAGGTGCCGGCGTTTGCGTCCGCTACGGCGGGGGTGAGGGGGGCTAGCTGCTCGGTGGGGGAGATATCCTTGCCGCAATTCGTGATGAAAACAGCAAGCAGGAACAGGGCCGTTGTACGGAAAAACTGGACAGGGGTCATTTTCACGGGCGGGCTCGCTTCTCGAAGTTGAAGGTGTAGAGGAGACCAGTGGTGTAGGTGTTGGACTGGCCGACGTTGCGGCCGTCGAAGGTGTTGCTGTAGATGAACCAGTACTGCAGGTCGTGGATGTGGGGGAGAGGGTAGGTGAGGGTCACGCCGGCTTTTGAAAAGTTGACGCGATTGGAGACGAAGGGCATATCCTGGCGGCGGATGTCACCTCCGCCGCGGGTCTGCTGCTGGGTGAAGTTGCCGATCAGGGTGAGGTCGTTGTGGCGGTAGCCGGCGCTGGCTCCGAACTCGAAGAGGTTGGGCATGGCGACCTGGTTGGAGAGGTAGAGCTGATCGTTGGTGAAGTAGGAGGAGCGGTCGAGGGTGACGTTGCCACGGAAGGTGTAGGCGGTGGTTCCGTTGACGTAGAGGCCGCGCTTGCCGAGGAGGTTGAGGGTTCCGCGTCCTCCGATGCGTTTGCTGTGGGTTCCGAGCGAGAGGGGCTGGAGGTCGGGGGTGTAGTTGGTCATCGGCAGGGCGCCGTAGAGGACGGTGATGAGGCGGAGGGCTCCGAACTGGCGGACGGGCACGCTGAGGGTCTTGAACTTGGCGGCGAGGGAGACGTCCTGGAAGCCGGCCTGGCCGTGGAGGACTCCCTGGCTGGCGTTGGTGTAGACGTAGGGGGTGGTCACGAGGAGGTTGAGGCGGTCGTTGACGGCGTAGTTGCCGGTCCAGGAGAGGGTTCGGGTGGTGACGGTACCGATGTTTCCGTTGACGCGGTTGAGGGTTCCCTCCCAGTAGTGGTCCCAGGTGTCGTAGCTGAAGAAGACGCCGGTGCAGAACTTCTGGCGGGAGAGCATGATGCCGTCTTCGGCGGTCTGGGCGTGGGCTGGGACGATGGCCAGAAGGAGGGACAGGGCGGAGAGGGCTCGGAGGAGGAGCGGGGGTGCGGGGGGCATGAACTGGCTCCGTTTGTATCAACTGCGGTTGCATCTACTGCGGTTACATTCAGTGTGGTCCGCGGACGGCGTGGCTGGGGCGCGGACGCGGCTCAGGCGGCGCGGGGCTGCTCTGCTTTGGCGACGGCGCGAGCGGGATAGCTTGGGCAGTGAGGAGTGTACGGGGGGCGCAGGGGGGCGTCATCGGCTGAGAGGATGGTCTTTCTCTCCATCGAATGGTGGAGAGATGGCCCCACGCCCGGCGCTAGGTGGTGGGGGCGAAGAAGGCTTCGACGTCTTCGATGGATTGGGTGAGGCGGTAGGGGGGGAGGGATTCGAGGAAGGTGCGGCCGTAGCGTTGGCGTTGGATTCTGGGGTCGAGGAGCATTAAGACTCCGCGATCTTCTAGTGACCGGATGAGGCGGCCGAAGCCTTGCTTCAGGGTGATGACGGCGTTGGGGACCTGGTAGTCGTTGAAGGGATGGCCTCCGGCGGCGATGATGGCGTCCATGCGGGCTTTCACGACTGGGTCGGTGGGGACGGCGAAGGGGAGCTTGTCGATGATGACGCAGGAGAGCTGCTCGCCCTGGACGTCGACTCCTTGCCAGAAGGAAGAGGTTCCGAAGAGGATGGCGTTGGGGGTGTCGCGGAACTGCTGGAGGAGGACGTGGCGGGGTGCGGTGCCGTGGAGGAGGAGGGGGTAGGGGAGCTCCGAGAGCATACGGTCGTGCATGAGGCGCATCTGCTGGTAGCTGGTGAAGAGGCAGAAGGCTCGGCCCTGCGTGATCTCGAGGACGCGGCGGGTGCGCTCGGCGGCCTGGGCGAAGAAGTCGGGGTCGCGGGGGTCGGGCATGTTGGGCGGGAGGTAGAGGAGGGCCTGTTTTTCGTAGTTGAAGTGGGAGGGGACGACGAGCTCGCGGGCGAAGTTGAGGCCGAGTCGCTTGGAGATGTGGCTGAACGGAGATTGGCCGGCGGGGGCGGCTACGGTGAGGGTTGCGGAGGTGAGGACGACCGTGGAGTAGAGGTCGAAGAGGGTGCTGGTGAGGAGCTCCGAGACGTCGATGGGGGTGGCCTGGAGGTGGGTGTTGAAGGCGGCTCGTACGATGTTGCGGACGCCTTGCGTGGCTCGGCGTTCGATCCAGAAGACGGTGTTGGGGTCGTCGGTCTCGAGGAGGAACTTGAGATGGGCCTGGATGTCGCCGGTGCGCTTGATGAGGCCCTTGGTCTCGTCGACTCCCTTGATGCGGTCGAGCTCGGAGGAGAGGCGGACGAGGGCGTTGTGGGCGGAGAGGTAGTGGTCTCCGGACTCTTCGAGGAAGGTCTCGCGGTTTTCGAAGGGCATGCGGCCGGGGCCTTCGGAGCCCATGGGTAACGAACCGAAGAACATGCGGGAGCGTTCTTTCAGGGTCGCACAGGCGCTCTCGAGGGCGCTGGTTGTCGCGTTTTTGGCTCGGAGGAAGATCTCTACGTCGCGGGTGAGCTCGTCGAAGCGCTGGTTGGAGAGGCCGATTCCGAAGTAGTTGGAGGCGATCTCTTCGAGCTCGTGGGCCTCGTCGAAGATGACGATGGCGGCTTCGGGGAGGATTCCGGCGTCGGGGGCTCCGGCGGCTTGTTGCTTGATCGACAGGTCGGCGAAGAAGAGGTGGTGGTTGACGATGATGATGTCGGATTCGAGGGCCTTGCGGCGCATCTCGGTGACGAAGCACTGCTCCCAGTTGGGGCAGGACTGGCCGAGGCAGGCCTCGGTGCGGGCGTCGATCTTGGGCCAGAGGGCGGAGGACTCGGGGAGGGCGTCGATCTCGGCGCGGTCGCCGGTGGGGGTGGTCTTCTCCCACTGGAGGATGGACTGGAACTGCTCGATCTCTTCGAGGCCGTTGAGGAGGGGGGCGTCGCGGAGGGCATAGAGCTTGTGTTTGCAGAGGTAGTTCTGGCGGCCCTTCATGTAGCAGACGCGGAGGGGGCCGAGGAGGGTTTCGAGGAAGGGGACGTCCTTGAAGTAGAGCTGCTCCTGGAGGTTCTTGGTTCCGGTGGAGATGATGACGCGCTGTTGGCGCTCGCGGGCGAAGCGGAGGGCGGGGAGGAGGTAGGCGAGGGTTTTGCCGGTTCCGGTTCCGGCTTCGACGATGAGGTGGCGTTTGTCGTTGATGGCGGATTCGATGGCTTTGGCCATGTCCTGCTGGCCGGGACGGTGCTCGAACGCGAGGGTGGACTGGGCGAGGGTTCCGCCGGGGGAGAAGAAGGCTTTGAGGGTGGGGAGTTTGGAGGCGGAGGTCTTCGCGGGACTCGGCGGGGGGGCGGAGGCGGCGGGGAGGATCGGGATGGGGGTGGGGGGCATCGGGCGTGGGGTGTGCAGGTTTCATGATAGCGGTTGGGGATGAATGGCTGCGCCTGGGGGATGCGTTTGGGGTGGGAAGGCTGGTAGGCTAGGCGCATGATGCGTCGTTTCTTATTGCCGATGGTTTTGATTGCGGGTGGGATGGCGGCCTGGGGGCAGGATAAGACGGTGCCTGCGAAGGCTCCGGAGATGGTATCGGTGCAGGGGCGGGGGGTGCAGATCTACCAGTGCGAGGCCAGGGAGAATGGCGGCTTTGGGTGGATGCTGCTGGCTCCTGAGGCGAAGCTTTATGACGCGGCGGGTGCGGAGGTGGGGACGCATGGGGCGGGTCCGCGGTGGACGATGAAGGATGGGAGCGCGGTGGTTGGGTCGGTGGAGCAGAAGGTGGATTCGCCGGATGCGGGGAATCTTCCGTGGCTGCTGCTGTCGGTGCTGCAGGTGGGGAACGATACTGGGGCGTTGGCGAAGGCGGCGTGGGTGCGGCGGTCGGACACGCATGGGGGCGTGATGCCGGTGGGGGGATGTGATCAGCAGCATCTGAGCGCGGTGGCTCGGATCGACTATACGGCGACTTATACCTTCTATGGTGGGGCGGTGGGTAAGTAGATTGCCCGCCTATAATGGTGGGTGGACGCCTGGCGTCGAGAGAAGGTAAGACGGATGGCGAATAAGGATGGCAGCAAGCGGTTAGGTAAGAAGCATCGCAAGGCAGAGACGCGACCGAAGAAGGGGCGCGCGCCGAAGTCGACGCCGACGACGGGGGCGGTGGATCCTCGGAAGCGGAAGGTGCTGTCGACCAAGAAGGCGGAGGCTAACAAGCTGGCGCGGGTTCCGAAGAAGTCGCCGGAGCATGAGAGCAAGAAGACGATTCGGGGGGCGGATGCGGCTTCTGCTTCTGGTGGGAAGAAGGGTGCGGCGAAGAAGACGGCGGTCAAGAAGGCTAGTACGCGGCCGGCGGATGGGATTGTGGGGCGGCAGACGCCGAGCTCGATGAACATGGGGGATCGGGACGACTGGCGCGATGTGGAGTTTCTGGCGGCGCAGTTGACGATTGAGACGGAGCGGCCGGAGGCTCGGGATCTGCCGCTGATTGCGGTGTGCGGACGGCCGAATGTGGGGAAATCGACGCTGTTCAACCGGCTGACGGGGTCGCGGCGGTCGATTGTGGGGGATGAGCCGGGGATTACGCGGGACCGGATCTATGGCGAGCTGGAGTATATGGGGCGGTCGGCCCGGATCGTCGATACGGGGGGCGTGGTGCCGGATGATGAGGCGCTGATTCCCTCGGAGATCTTCCGGCAGGCGCAGGTGGCGCTGGATGAGGCGGACTCCATCATCATGGTGGTGGATGGTCGGACGGAGCTGGCTTCGCCGGATATGGAGCTGGCGCGGCTGCTGCTAAGGGGTGGGAAGCCGCTGTTTCTGGCCGTCAACAAGATGGACCATGAGGGGATGTACTCGCAGGCGGAGAACTTCCGTCGGCTTGGGTTCAAGAACGTGGTTCCGATCTCGGCGGAGCACAATGGCGGGATCTCGGAGCTGCTGGATGAGGTCTTCGAGTCGCTTCCGGATGATGCGATTGAGATCGATGAGGTTGAGGAGACTCCGACTGAGGTGATGATGACCCAGGAGGATGAGGCCGAGGAGGATGAGGATGGGGCGTGGATCGCTCCGCCACCGCTGACGGAGGACCAGGTGCGGGCGCGGATTGCGGCGGAGCGGGCGGAGGAGCTGGCGAACTTTGTCGAGCCTGCGGCTCCGGTGGAGGTGAAGCGGCCTCGGCTGCTGCGGTCGCATGGGGAGCATGAGCAGAAGGAGACCAAGGTCGCCATTATCGGCCGGCCCAATGTCGGGAAGAGCACGCTGCTGAATGCGCTGACGGGGACGGACCGCGCGATCGTTTCGCCGATTGCGGGGACGACTCGGGATGCTGTGGATGAGGTCGTGGAGCGGGGTGGGCATAGCTTCCGGTTCGTCGATACGGCGGGGATCCGGCGGAAGGGCAAGACGAAGCTGATGGCGGAGAAGCTTTCCGTGATCATGGCTCGGAAGCATTTGGAGGCCGCGGATGTTTCGCTTTTGATCATCGATGGGACGGAGGGTGTGGCGGCGCTGGATGCGAATATCGGTGGGTATGCGCATGAGAGTGGGCGGTCGGTCATCATCGTCGTGAACAAGTGGGACCTGATGACGAAGGTCGGCAAGGACGGGATGCGGTTGTGGGATGGGAAGCCGCCGGCGGATCAGAAGATCTATGAGCAGGATGTGCGGGATGCGCTGAAGTACCTGGAGTATGCTCCGCTGGTGTTTATCTCGGCGCTGGATGGGAAGGGCGTCGATGCGGTCTTCAAGAAGGTCGAGCTGGTCTCGCGGGAGCGCAGGAAGCGGGTTACGACGGGGCAGATGAACAAGTTCCTGGCGGCGGTCGACTTCCAGAAGGCTTCGGTTCCGATGAATCGGCGGGTGCGGATCTATTACATGACGCAGGCCGCGGTGGCTCCTCCGACGTTTGTGCTGTTCACGGACAAGGATGTGAAGATGCACTTCTCGTTTGAGCGATTTCTGGCGAACCAGATCCGGGAGCACTTCGGGTTTATCGGGTCGCCGATCTGGTTCAAGATCAAGGCTCGGAACAAGAAGGCAAAAACCTGAGGTTCTCGGTCGAAGTCCAGGTAGCCCGTTGGATCTAGACAGTGACCGCCACATGAGGCTTCCGAAGCGCGGCAGCCATCCGGGATCCTAGCTTCATCATCGGCTTTTCGACCCAGTGATAGCTTGCGATGCTGATGGGGATCAGGGTCCCCACCTCCGCAGCAAGCCGGACCGGCAGCGAATATTGCCTGAGAAGGTAGAAGCCGATGACGATCGAAAACGGGTGCACCAGGTAGAACCCGAAGGAATACTGGGCGATGAGATAGGTGATCCGCTTGAGCCAGTGCAGGCGGATCTGCTGGAAGAACGGCAGGCCGAGACCAAGCACGAGGCATAGGATCCAGCCTTTATGCCATCCGGGATTCCCCAGGAAGGCTACCCAGATGAAGGCGACGAATGGGGTAAAGGTCCATGCCGGGAAGCGCGGGATAAACCTTTCGAACCCGACATACGCCATGACTCCGGGTAGGAAATAGGGAACGACCGAAGCCAGGTTGTGCCCGTCGGTACGGAAGGTTACGTTGCAGAACTCGGCGACGAGCAGCCAGAGAAGAAACAAGGGCCAGATAGATTTTTGGGCGCGGACAAAAAAGAAGAGTACGGGAAGGACCACGTACATCTGCATCTCGTAAGGAAGGCTCCAGAGAACGCCGAGGTAATCGTGGGCATGGGCGAAGTTCTGTAGGAGCAGCATGGCTGCGGCGAAGCCCACGAAGGTCGGCGGGTCGTAGTGGAAGTATTGGGCGGGCGTCCCAGAGGTTGGAGCGTGAAAGAGTGCGACCGCCAGTAGCCCCGCCCAGACGAGGGGGTAGATGCGGAACGCACGGCGTATATAAAAGCTGAGCGTATCCGGCTGGCGTTCGAGCGACCACATCAAGACCAGGGAGGTGTGGACGAAGAACATGAAGACCCCCACGACACCGATCCAGGCGACCTGAAACCGGCCCAGATACATGACTTTCATGGCAAGCAGCGTGTGCTCAACAACGACAGAGATCACGGCGAGCGATCTGAGCAGATCGAGATTCGGTAGATCGCGGTGGGCCAAAAAGGAGCCTTTCGTGGATCGGGGGGAATGCTCCGAATTATACCGCCCGAGCACTTCGAGTCCTGGGACCCTCCGTGGGCTAGATAGTGGTCGGTAACGCCCTGAAAGCTGCGGGCGAAGTCGCCAACCAGGAGTTCCAGGCTGCGAGGGCTCGGTCGCATTGGAGCTTGTGGCGTTCCTTCTTGTCGCGGATCTTCTTGCGGAGCTCTTCTTCGAGGGGTGGCAGGAGGTCGAAGGTGATGTTGGCGGGCTGGAAGCGCTTGGATTCGGCGTGGGTGATGTAGTGGGAGAGGCTGCCGTTGGCGCTCTGGCGGGGGGCTGGCTCGGGGGTCAGGCCTTGGGCGAGGGCGGCGGCGTAGCGTCCGGCTAACATCCCGGAGGCGATGGATTCGGTGTAGCCTTCGACGCCGGAGAGCTGGCCCGCGATGAGGATGGTGGGGTGGGAGCGGAGCTGGAGGGTTTCGGTCAACAGGCTGGGGGCGTGGATGTAGGTGTTGCGGTGGATCTGGCCGTAACGGAGGAAGGTCGCGTTCTCGAGGCCGGGGATGAGGGAGAGGACGCGCTTCTGCTCGCCGAATTTGAGGTGGTTCTGGAAGCCGACGAGGTTGTAGGAGTCGGCGCGGAGGTTCTCCTGGCGGAGCTGGACGACGGCGTAGGGCCAGCGGCCGGTCTTGGGGTCGGTGAGGCCGACGGGCTTCATGGGGCCGAAGCGGAGGGTGTCGCGGCCGCGGCGGGCGGTCTCTTCGATGGGGAGACAGCCTTCGAAGTAGTGGACGGGCGAGTTGTGAGTTGTGAGTCGTGAGTCGGGAGTTGGGATCTGTTCCCAGCTCTTGGCGGGGAGGGCTTCGGCGGTGGTGAGGGCGTCGAGGAAGCGGTCGTACTCCTCCTTGGTGAAGGGGCAGTTGATGTAGTCGGCGGTGCCCTTGTCGTAGCGGGCGGCGAAGTAGACCTTCTCCATGTCGATGGTGGTGGCGTCGACGATGGGGGAGATGGAGTCGTAGAAGGCGAGGTGGTCGGCGCCGGTGAGGCGTTGGAGCTCGGCGGCTAAGGCGGGCGAGGTGAGGGGGCCGGAGGCGAGGATGGTGATGGTGTCGGGATCGGACTCTTCGAGAGTGGTGACCTCTTCGCGGTGGATGGTGATCTTCGGGTTGGACTCGAGGAGGGTGGCTACGCGCTGGGAGAAGAGGACGCGGTCTACGGCGAGGGCGTGGCCGGCGGGGACGGCGGTGGCGTCGGCTTCGCGGAGGAGGAAGGAACCGGCCTGGCGCATCTCCTGCTTGAGGAGCCAGGGGGCGGTGTTCTCGGACTCACTTTTGAGGGAGTTGGAGCAGACGAGTTCGGCGAAGTCGGAGGTCTGGTGGGCCTCGGTGGAGCGGGTGGGGCGCATCTCGTAGAGGTCGACCAGGCAGCCCTGGGCGGCGGCTTGCAGGGCGGCTTCGGGGCCGGCGAGGCCTCCTCCGATGATCTTGATTCGCTTCATTTCCTGTTTCCTCTTCCCTTCCCCGGGACCCGGGTGCGAGGTCTTCCTGGGTGGGCGTCCGTCCTGGGCTTCAGACTGGATGTGGTGGCTTAAATGGGAAGGTCCGGCTGATGGCCGGACTCATCTTCCGCTGGGTTGATTATAGTCCGGGTGGCGCGGTTCGGGCTCTGCGAGTGAGCAAGCGAAGGCAAACGCAGATTCCCTTCGGGAATGACAGACAGAGAGGCAAGAACGAGAGGCAAGGGCTAGGACTTGGCGAGGGTGGCGAGGGCTTCGCCGGCAACTCGCATGATGCGCCATTCGGTGAGGGGGTGGGCTCCGAGGCTCTCGTAGAATTCGATGGCGTGGGTGTTCCAGTCGAGGACGTTCCACTGCATGCGGTGGCAGCCCTGGGTGTGGGCGATGGAGGCTACGCGGGTGATAAGGGCTTTGCCGATTCCCTTGCCTCGGAACTCGGGGAGGACGAAGAGGTCTTCGAGATGGACGCCGGGGCCGGTCCAGGTGGAGTAGGTGGAGAAGTAGAGGGCGAAGCCGGCGGGGGTGTGGTCGTAGTCGGCGAGGATGCAGTGGAACAAAGGGACCTGCCCGAAGCCGTCGCGAAGGAGATCGGCTTCGGTGAGGAGGACGGAGTGGGGCTCGCGTTCGAAGTCGGCGAGGGCGCGGATGAAGGCGTGGATCCGGGGGACGTCGGCGGGGGTGGCTTCGCGGAGGATGAGGGTTGATTGCTGCTCTGGTTGCTGCTGGGGCATGACGGCTATTTTACGGGTGCCGCTTCCTTTTTGGGCGGGGCGGGCTGGGCGGCGAGCCACTTGTCGAAGGGGAGGTTGAAGTCGAAGAGGTAGCCCTTGGCGCCCTGGACCTTGATCTCCTTGAGATAGAGGGTCGCGTGCCGGAGGATGGGGTCGTCGAGTTCCTTGACGTCGTAGAAGAGATATCCGGCCTGGGTGGTGTGGGGGGCGACGGTGGTGGAGGGGAAGCCGAAGTCGCGGTCGTCGTCGCTGATCTTCTTGTCGATCTTCTCGCCGGGGGTGTGGATCTTGGCTCCGGGGAAGGGCAATGGGACGTTGTGACCGGCGGCGGCCTTTTTGGAGTAGAGGCGGCGGTTGAGGTCTTCGGGGAGCGCGGCGGGGATGGTGTCCTTGTCGGCGGAGATGAACTGGATGCGGACGTCGTCGAGCGAGAGGGGCTGGTCGCCGTCGTTGGTGATGATGACGCGGACGGGGAGGAAGCCGTGGGAGAGGTAGGGATTGCGGAAGAACTTGCAGTCGTCGGCCTTGGCGCAGGGGTCGGCGGCGATGGAGACGTGTTCCTTGTCGTGGGCTTCGAAGAGGGGGTACTGGGGCGCGGGATTGGCGGGAGGAGCCTTTTTGTCAGCGGCGTGGGCGGGAAGGGACAGGGCCGCGAGGACCAGGGCCAGGGTGGGGAGGAGGAGGGTGCGGGGCGGGTTCATGCAGGGTTGATTATGATCGTCGCTGGGTGCGGAGGTAAAGCGCATGCCTTTTGGACGAGTGAGGTGGGCGGTTGGTTCTGGCGGTCTATAGTGCGATGTTGCTGATGGTCATGGTACTTGGGTTACCGTGGTGGCTGTTGCGGATGGCGACAAGTGGGAGGTATCGTGCTGGGCTGGCGGGGCGGCTGGGGTGGGTTCCGCTTGCGGTGCGGGAGGCGGTGCGGGAGTTTGGCGGGCGGGATGTTGTCTGGGTACATGCGGTCTCGGTGGGGGAGGTGCTGGCGGCTTCGGAGATGGTAAGGGAACTCAGGGCGGCGGGGTTTGGGGTGGCGGTCTCGACGACGACGCAGGCAGGGCAGGAGCTGGCGCGGAGGCGATTTGCGGGGTGCCCGGTGTTTTATATGCCGCTGGACCTGGCGGTGTTGATGCGGCGGTATCTTGGGGTGTTGCGACCGAGGCTGGTGGTGACGATGGAGAGCGAGCTTTGGCCGAATTTGATTCACCAGTGCATGGTCGCGGGGATTCCGCTGGCGGTGGTGAATGCGCGGGTTTCGGACCGGTCGTTTCCCCGGTATATGCGGCTGCGGGGGGTGTGGGGGCCTCTGCTGCGGGAGGTTTCGTTGTTTCTGGCGCAGAGCGAGGAGACGGCGGGGCGGTTGCGGGAGATGGGGGTGCGGGCGGACCGGGTGAGGGTGTCGGGGAATCTGAAGTATGACGTGAAGGCTCCGAAGGCGAGTGCGGTGGCGGAGGGGATTCGGGATCTGGCGGCGGGGCGGAGGGTGATCGTTGCGGGGAGTACGGTAGGGGCGAAGACGGATAAAGAACCCAGTGAAGAGGCGATGGTGATCCAGGCTTGGGAGGGGCGGCTGCGGGGGGAGATGGGGGTGATGCTGGTGCTGGCTCCACGGCACACGGACCGGTTTGGGGAGGTCGAGGCTCTTGCGGGGAGATTTCTGATGGTTCGGGGGACGGAGATGGGATCGTCTGCGGATTCTGTGGGGTGCGAGGTGGTGGTGCTGAATACGATTGGGGACCTGGCGGCGGTGTACGGGGTGGCGGATGTCGCGTTTGTTGGCGGGAGCCTGGTGGCGAAGGGAGGGCATAATCCGCTGGAGCCGGCTCAGTTTGGGGTTCCGGTAGTAATGGGGGAGTCGTTTGAGAACTTTCGCGAGATTGTGGGGGCGATGGTGGAGGTGGGGGCGATTCGGATTGTCGGGCGGGAGGGGCTGGAGGGGGCTCTGGTTGAGTTGCTGACGGATCGGGCGAAGGTAATGGGGGAGAGGGGGAGGAGCGTCTTTGAGGCTCAGGCGGGGGCGACGGGACGGACGATCGATGCCTTGATGGGGCTGGTGGGACGGGGTGGGGATTGAAAAGACCCTGGGCGTTGCCGCTGGTTCCTTTGTACGGCGCTGTCGTGGCGGTGAAGAATGGGTTGGTGCGGCCTAAGCGGCTGCGGGGACGGGTGGTGAGTGTGGGGAGTCTCTCGGCGGGGGGTGCGGGGAAGACGCCGGTGGTCATGCTGGTCGTGGAGATGCTGCGGAGTGCGGGGTATGCGGTGGATGTGCTCTCGCGAGGATATGGGCGGACGGGGGTGGGGGTGGAGCGGGTCGATCCGGAGGGGGATGCGGGAGAGTTTGGGGATGAGCCGATGTTGATGGCTCGGCGGCTGGGCGTTCCGGTCTGGGTTGGGGGGAGTCGGTTTGAGGCGGGGTTGGCGGGGGAGGCTTCGTTCACTGGCGATGGACCGCTGGTGCATGTGCTGGACGATGGGTTTCAGCATCGGAAGCTGGGGCGGGATGTGGATGTGGTCCTTTTGACGCGGACGGATTTGGAGGACTCACTGCTGCCGGCGGGGGATCTGCGGGAGGGGCTGGGGGCGCTGGGGCGGGCGGACGTCGTGGTGCTGCGGGAGGAGGAGGCGGAGGGGCTGCGGGGGTATGTTCCGGCTGGGAAGGCGGTCTGGGTGGTGCGGCGGGGGATCTCTTTTGCGGAGAAGGTTCCGGGGAGGGCGATGGTGTTTTGTGGGATTGGGCGGCCGGAGGGGTTTCTCGCGATGCTGGCATCGGCGGGGATATCAGGGGTGGGGGTGGTGCGGTTTCGGGACCATCATCGGTATGGGATGGGGGATGTGGCTCGGCTGGTCGCGGCTGCCCGGGAGGCCGGGGCGGATGGGTTTGTGACGACCGCGAAGGATGGGGTGAAGTTGACGGGGGAGATGCGGGAGAGACTCGGGGAGATTGGTCCGGTGGTGGTGGCGGAGCTGGGGGTGGAGTTGGTGGAGGGTGGGGTGGGGGATCTGGTGCGCCGGCTTGTCCTGCCGGACGGGCCCACTGCGCGTGGGGCGGTCACTTCGTGACGTGTATACCGCTTCGCGTGGTGGGTCGGGACTCTCTCACGGCGCGGCGTTGGGCTTGATCGCGGCGGAGCGGCGGGGGGTGGTTTGGAGGACGACGCGGGTGTCTTTGGCGAAGGTGACCTCCTTGCCTCGGCGGATGACTCGCTCGTAGATCGAGATGGCCGCTCCGTAGAAGCCGAATCCGGCGGCGAGATTTGGCTGGCGGGCGGCGGTTCCGATGATGAAGCCGATGGTTCCGAGGGAGTTGGAGGCGACGGCGTCTTTGCCGAGCATGTGGTGATTCTGTCCGCCGTCGCGGTCGAGGGGGCGGAAGGCCAGACCGATGAGGATGGCGGGGATGACGAGCTTGTCTTTGGGCTTGGGCTTGACCTCGCCCTCGGAGTTCATGGCCATGTCGGCGGCTCCGTCGGTTCCGGTGAGAGCCGCCTGGACGGACTGGGGCTGGGAGCCGGGGAAGGTGAGGTCGCGGAAGTTGAAGCTGAGCTGGCCGGCGCGGCCCCAGGAGCGGGAGGGGCGGGCCTTGGTGACTTCGCCGTTGAGGATGGAGCCCTGGGGGACGGCGACGGAGCCGTCGGGGTTGAGGATGGGCTCGGCGACGGTGGCGGAGATCTTCTCGCCGGACTTGGAAGTGGCGGAGCTCATGGGGGTGGAGAGGTAGGCCTGGAGGATCCAGGTGGGGCGGGTGGTGTCGGCGGTGACGGGTGGGGCGGGTGGGGGTGGGGAAGGCGACAGGCCGGGGATGGGGAGGGCGGAGTCGGTTTCGGCGGTCCAGGCGGTGCCTTTGGCGATGCGCTCGGCGTGGTAGGGGAGCTGGCTGTAGACGAACTGGACGAAGCGATCTTTTTTGTCGGGGCCGGTGACGACGGCGATGCGGTCTTTGGCGGCCTGCTTGAGGGTGTCGACCTGCTGGGCGATGAGGCCGCCTTTGCGGGGGGGTGGGGCGACGAGGCGGTAGATGGGGGCTCCGTCGGTGGCGGTGGTGGTGGAGAGGGAGGCGGTGGATCCGTCGGGGAGGACGATGGAGGTGAAGCGGACGACTGGGATATGGAAGGGGGTGAAGTCGAGGCGGAGACGGGCGTGGACGCGGCGGGTGTGGTCGGGGGTGAGGGAGAGGATGGTTCCGATGACGATGGTGCGGGCGGGGAGGACGACCTTGTCGTGATCGTAGATGGGGTAGAGGAGCTCGGCGCGGATGGGCTGGCCGGTCTTCATGGGGAGGTGGTTGGGGATAGAGACGGGGAGGGGGGTTCCGGGGGGGAGGATGACGGCAGAGCCATTCTGGGCGGCTGCGGAGAGGGGCAGGAGGAGCAGGGTGGATAGAAGGGCTTTGCCGCTTGTCATTATTTTCAGATTACTCCGGATGGCTTAACCCAAAATGAAGGGCTTGTCAGGTAGGACGGGCGAAGGATGGAATGGTGCGTGAGAAGATGATGGATTGAAGATTTCGTCACAATCCGGGGAGGTTGGAGAGGCTTCGGGGCGGCGTCTGCGGGTTTTGATCGTCCGAGTGGGGGCGATGGGGGATGTAGTGCATGGGCTGGCGGCGGTGGCGGCGCTGCGGGCGGCTCGGCCGGACTGGGTGATCGACTGGGCGGTGGACTCGCGGTGGGCGGATCTGCTGGTGCAGTGGGGGGATGCGGGTGCGAAGGCGGAGTTTGAACGGACGGGGCGGGCGGGTGGGGGGCCGGTGGTCGATGGGGTGATCGCGGTGCGGACGCGGCTTTGGAAGGCCAGTCCGTTTTCCGTTGCGACGGCGCGGGATGTGCTTGGTCTTAGGCGGATGCTGCGGGAGGCGAGGTATGACGTGTGCGTCGATCTGCAGGGGACGATGCGGTCGGCGGTGATTGGATGGATGGCCGGCGCGGGACGGTTTGTGGGGCCAGCGGAGCCGCGGGAGGGGGTGGCGCTGGGGCTGTATGGGGAGAAGGTTCGGACGCCGGCGGTGCATGTGATCGACCAGGGGTGCGAGATTCTGAGAGCGGCGGTGGGGGAAGCGGTGCGGGTTGAGGGGTCGCGACGAAGGACGATTCCGGTGGTTGAGGCGGATGAGGTCTGGGCGGAGGGGTTTCTCGGTGGAGTGTTTCGGGCGGGGGAGGCGCGGAAGATCGTGGTGATGGCTCCGACAGCAGGGTGGCGATCGAAGGAGTGGCCGGCGGAGCGTTTTGGCGAGGTTGCGGCGCGGATGGAGGGGTGGACGACGCTCGTGAATGCGGGGCCGGGGAGTGGCGAGGTGGTGAAGACGGTGGTTCGGGCGAGCGGGGGCAGGGCGGTGGCGGCGCCTTGCGGGATTGGGCAATTGGGGGCTCTGCTGCGGCGGGCGGGTCTTTTTCTTGGCGGGGATACGGGGCCGATGCACCTGGCGGATACGCTTGGGGTTCCGGTGGTCGCGCTGTTTGGGCCGACGGATCCGGCGAGAACCGGGCCTTATGGGGTTCCGGGGGGGCGGTTTCGGGTGCTGCGGCATGGGGAGAGTCGGACGGACCATGGACGGTATCGGGTGACGGAGACGGGTTTGGGGAAGATTACGGTGGATGAGGTATTGGGGGCGGTGGGGGAGGTTTTGGGGGAGTGAGACTTTGCCGGGTTTGGTGGCGTAGAAAGGCAAGGACAAAGGAAGACGCAGATCCCCTTCGGGGATGACAGCCAAAAGAACAAGAACGGGAACGGGATGAGACGGTATGAGTGAACGGACGGGATGGCAACGGATTGCGCGGCGGATCCGGGTGCCGATGGGGTTTGTGTTTGCGGGGGTATTTCTCTGGCTGGCTCGGCCGACTGGGTGGACGTTGCTTGTGAGCCTTGTGCTGGTGATTCCGGGGGTGTGGCTGCGGGCTTATGCGGCGGGGTATGTGCGGAAGAATGCGGAGCTGACGACGACGGGGCCCTATGGGTATACGCGGAATCCGCTTTATCTCGGCTCGATGATGATCGCATTTGGGTTTGCGTTTGCTGGAGGGCGGTGGTCGATTGGGATTGTGCTGGCGGGGCTTTTTCTGGCGATCTATCTTCCGACGATCCGGTCGGAGGAGGCGTATCTGCGGGAGAAGTTCGCGGGCTTCGATGCGTATGCGGCCCGGGTTCCGCGTCTTCTGCCGCGTTGGACGGCGGCGGGGGGCGATGGGGAGGGGGGAGCTTTTTCGCGTGCGCTCTACCTGCATCATCGCGAGTACAATGCTCTTATGGGCGCTGGAGCGATCTATCTTGCCCTTGCGATCCGGCTTTGGCTGCTGCGGAGTTGAGCTTGAGAGGATCCCCGGTGAGAGGGATTCCGGGCTGAACGGAAGTGGTGGGCGCAGGGCCAACGCGCGGACGGAGAGCTGGTCGATCCGCGTGAGGAGCCGTTGATCCGGGCGAGATGGTGCCGAGACCGGGGCGATGGGAGAGTCAGGCACGTTGGGCGATGCGGCTTGGCGCGGTTGATGTCGACGTGGCATCGGGCCGATAGGACTGGGGATTGGGCAACGGCATACGAAGAACAGGATCACCCTTGAGGGAACGACTTGCTTAGAACCCGAACTTTCTTGTGCTTCTCGATTTTGAGCGCGGCTTTGTGGACGGGCGCGGGTAGACCAGCGCGTGGGCAGGAGGTGTTGTCAGCGCAGATCCTGGGAATGGGCAAGCCGGCGGCTCCGGTGGTGATTCCGACGCTTCAGCCTCCGATTCCCGGATATGGGTTTCCGACCCGTCAGACTTTGACGTTTCTGGTCGACTGGCGGGTGTTCACGGCGGGCACGGCGATCTTCCAGATTGAGCAGCAGGGGACGACCGAGAAGGTGACGGCCACGGGCGACTCGGTGGGCGCGGTGAATATGCTGTTTCCGGTGATCGACAAGTTCCAGGCTGGGTTCGATACCAGGACGGGCTGCTCGACGGGATTCTCGAAGCAGTTGCAGGAGGGTCGGAGGAAGGTCAATACCGACCTGACGTTCAACTATGCGACGGGCAAGCAGACGCAGATGGAGCGGAACCTGGTGAAGGGGACCTCCAAGACGCAGACGGCCGCGATTCCGGCGTGCGTGGCGGATTCGCTCTCGGCGATCTTCTATGCGGCATCGCAGCGGATGGTGGTGGGCCAGGATGTGAAGTTTCCGCTGGCCGACGCGATGCGGACGGTGACCGTCTCGATGAAGGTGGAGGCGAAGGAAGAGATCAAGACGCCGGCTGGGACGTTTGAGACGATCCGGGTGCAGCCTACGGCCGATGAGGGCGTGGTGAAGAGCCGGGGGCATATCTGGATCTGGTATACGGACGATGCGCGGCATCTCCCGGTGCAGATTCGGGCGAAGCTGTTCTGGGGGACGATCACGTTCCACCTGCAGTCGATCGAGGCCAAGTGAGCGGGGACTTTCTGGCAGAGCATGAGGCTTCGGGGAAGCTGGTGACGGTGGCGAAGTTTCTGGAGCCGCTGAACGCGCAGATGGCGAAAGGTGCGCTTGAAGCGGCGGGGATTGAGTGCTTTCTGCAGGGGGAGCAGGCGAACAGTCTGCTGGCGCTGGCGTTTCGGGCTCGGCTGCTGGTGGGCGAGGCGGATGTGGACGCGGCGAAGGAGCTGCTGGGTGTGAGTGCGGGAGAGGATGTTGATGAGTAATGACGTGAAGCCGAGGGCGGTGGTCTGTCTTTCGGGTGGGATGGACTCGTGCGTGTGTGCGACGCTGGCGGCTCGGGACTACGAGGTGTATGCGCTGCACTTCAGCTATGGCCAGCGGACGGAGGCGCGGGAGCTTCGATCGGCAGAGGACGTCGCACGTCTGACCGGGACGAAGGAGATGATGCATCTGAAGATCGATCTGTTCCGGAGGATTGGAGGGTCGGCGCTGACGGATGCTTCGATTGCGGTTCCGGATGCGGTGGGGGAAGAGATGGAAGCGGAGGCTTCAGGGCGGACAGGGTCGGAGGTTCCGGTGACTTATGTTCCTTTTCGCAATGCGCATTTTCTTTCGGCGGCGGTGAGCTGGGCGGAGGTGCTGGGGGCGCGGACGATCATGATCGGGGCGGTGGAGCAGGATAGCTCGGGCTATCCGGACTGCCGGCCGGCGTACTATGAGGCGTTCAATGCGTTGATCCGGACGGGGACGCGGGATGGCGATATACGGGTAGAGACTCCGCTGATTGCGATGCGAAAGAAGGAGATCGTGGAGCTTGGAGTTGAACTTGGCGCTCCGTTCCATGTAAGTTGGTCATGCTATGCGAGTGAATCGGAGGCGTGCGGCGTCTGCGAGAGCTGCGCGCTGCGCCTGAGGGCGTTTCGCGAGGCTGGAGCAGAGGATCCGATTCCATACAGGACACGGTGAGGCATCTGACCGGATGGACGGCGTGAGCCGTTGAAGTTGAATCAAAGGGATTGAGTTTTGGTTTGCAGATGGGCCAGGAGTGCGCCGAGGCGAGGCGAGGAGAGATCAATGATGCGTTTTGGATGGAAGAATCTGAAGATGAGCGGTGTGGTTGGAGCGGCGCTTGCGGGTGTGATGATGTTGGCGCTTCCGGTTCGGTCGATGGCGCAGGCGGCTCCGGCGACGGTGCATGGGCATGTGAACAATCCCATTGGACAGTCGATCACCAAGGGTGAGGTGCGGTTCACGACGGATCGGACGGGCGAAGAGAAGACGCGCAAGTATCCGTATGTGTTTCCGCTCGATGCCAACGGGGAGTTCAAGGGATCGATTCCGGCGGGGACCTACTTGTCGCTGGTGTTCGTGGACAACAAGTCGATCGACTTTGCAGACAACGTGACGGTGGCGGCGGGCGGCGATAAGCTGCTGAACTTTGACCTCTCTCGCAAGGAATACCTCGACAAGATGACTCCGGAGGAGAAGGCTCAGCTTGAGGAGTTCAAGAAGAAGAACTCCGAGGCGACCAAGGCCAATGCGCAGATCGCGAACCTGAATACGCTGCTGACGGAGTCTCGCGCCGCGATCAAGGCGAAGAACTACGATGAGGCGCTGACCAAGATGACCACTGCGACGACAGCGAAGCCCGATGAGGGCATCCTGTGGATCACGCTGGGCGATGCGCAGCTCGGGAGCGCGGATGCTGCGGCGGCGGCGGCTCGTGGGGCGCATACGAACCCGGCCGATCCGGCGATTCTGCAGAAGTACAAGGACGCTGCTGTCTCCTACCAGAAGGGCGTGGATCTGAACGCGGCTTCCAAGAAGCCGAATCCTGAGACGGCGGGCGCGGCGTATAACCAGCTGGGCCAGGCGAACGCGAAGATGGGCGACCCGAAGGCAGCGGCAGCGGCCTATGAGAGGGCCGCTAAGTCGGTTCCGGCGCAGGCTGGGATGTACATGTTCAACGAGGCGGCGACGCTGTTGAACGCAGGCGACAACGACGATGCGGCGATAGCGGCGGACAAGGCGATTGCGGCCGATCCGAAGCGGGCCGATGCGTACTACATCAAGGGTCAGGCGCTGATCTCGAAGGCTTCGGTGGACCCGAAGACGTCGAAGATTACGGCTCCTCCGGGATGCGTGGAGGCGTACCAGAAGTACTTGGACCTGGCTCCGGATGGCCCGCATGCGGCGGATGTGGCGGGAATCCTGACGGGGATTGGCGCTACCGTTTCCACGAAGTACAAGGCTAAGAAGTAAACGCAGCAGAGGCAGACGGAGAGCCCTGGGCTTCGGCCTGGGGCTTTCCTGTTTTTCGGGGAGGTTTGCTATGGCGGTGGTTGGATTCGATGAGGCGTTGGAGATTGTGCTGGGGCATGCCCAGAGTGTGGGGATGTCGGGGACGGAGCGGGTGGGGCTGCTGGATGCGGCGGGGCGGGTGCTCGCGGAGGGGATTCGCGCGGATCGGGATCAGCCGCCGTTTGCGCGGTCGACCAGGGATGGGTATGCGGTGAGGGCGGAGGAGTTTTCCGGGGGATCGGCGCTTGGGGTGGTCGGGCAGGTTCGGGCGGGGGAGCGGTGGCTGGGTGGGGAGATGAGGGCCGGGGAGGTTTTGCAGATTATGACCGGGGCTCCGCTGCCGGACGGGGCGGATGCGGTGGCGATGGTGGAGTTCGTCGAGAAGACGGGGGATCGGGTGCGGGGTGTCGCGGGGCGGGGGCTGCGGGTTGGGGAGAATGTCGTTCCGCAGGGGAGTGAGGCCAGGGCTGGGGATGTTGTGCTGGCGGTCGGGATGAGGGTGGGAGCGGCGGAGGTGGCGGTGGCGGCGGCTTGCGGGCGGGGGGAGGTGACCGTGTTTCGGCGGCCGAGCGTGGCGATCGTGGCTACGGGGGATGAGCTGGTCGAGCTGGATGAGGCGATGGAGGACTTTCAGATTCGGAACTCGAACAGCTATGCGTTGGCGGCGATGGTGACGGAGGCAGGCGGACGGGCGGAGCGGCTTGGGGTCGCTCGGGATTTGCTTGGAGAGGTTCGGGAGCGGGTGGTGGAGGGACGGGAGCGGGATCTGCTGATCTTGTCGGGTGGGGTTTCGATGGGAGAGTACGACCTGGTGGAGGAGGTCTTGGCGGAGGAGGGCGCGGAGTTCTTTTTTACCGGGGTGAAGATGCAGCCGGGGAAGCCGGTGGTGTTTGGGCGGCTGCCGGAGAGGGATGGACTTGAAGCGCGATATTTCTTTGGGCTGCCGGGGAATCCGATCTCGACGCAGGTGACGTTTCATTGCTTCGTCGAGCCGCTGCTGCGGGCGATGGGGGGTGGGGGGGTGGAGGGGCCGGATTTTGTCCAGGCTACGCTGGGGGAGGATGTGGAGGGGAAGGCTGGCTTGATGCGGCTGCTGCCGGCACGGGTTGGGAGGGATCGGGTGCGGCCGGAGGTGCGGCTGGTGGGGTGGCAGGGGTCGGGGGATGTGGCGGCCAATGCGCGGGCAAACTGCTATGCGGTATTGCCGCCGAGGGAGGATGGGTTCAGAGCGGGTGAGGTGATCTCGGTGTTGCTGCGGTAGGCTTCTTGGATGGACAAACTATCGCACTTCGATGAGGCAGGGCAGGCTCACATGGTGGATGTGAGTGGGAAGGCGGCTACGCGGCGGGAGGCGGTGGCTGGGGCCTTTGTGGAGCTTTCGGCGGAGGTACTGGCGGCGCTGCCTCAGAATCCCAAGGGGAATCCGTTGGAGGTGGCGCGGTTTGCCGGGGTCCAGGCGGCGAAGCAGACCTCTTCGCTGATCCCGATGTGTCATCCGCTGGCGCTGAGCTTTGTCGATGTGCAGGCTACGGTGGTGGAGGGTGGGGTGCAGATCGAGGCTACCGCCGCTACGACTGCGGGGACCGGGGTGGAGATGGAGGCGATGGTGGCGGCTTCGGTGGCGGCGCTGACGGTCTATGACATGACCAAGGCGTTGGATAAGGGGATCAGGATTCGAGAGGTGGTTCTGCTGCGGAAGAGTGGGGGAAAGAGTGGGGAGTATCGGCGGGAGGTTGCGGGAGAATCGGTGTAGGAGTTTCCGGCGGATCTCGTGGCGCTCCGGCTTTGGCTGCAGGCACGTTGCTTATGTTGCGGTGGCGAGGGTGACGGCGAAGAGGTGGTGGGGGTCCTGGAAGGTGTGGGTGGGGGTGAAACGGGTGGCGTGGAGGAGGCGGGAGATGGCCGGTGGGGTGAACTTGTAGCTGTTCTCGGTGTGGATGGTCTCGCCGGGGGCGAAGTGGAGGGTGAGGGCGGGGCCGGCGGAGTTGGCGGGGATGTTCACCTGCTGTTGGATCAGAGATTCGAGGTGCATCTCGATGCGGGACTCGGCGACGTTCCAGCGGGCGATGTGGCGGAAACAGGTGGGCTCGAAGTCGGCGTCGAGGTCGCGGTTGAGGCGGGTGAGGATGTTGCGGTTGAAGGCGGCGGTGACTCCCTGGGCGTCGTCGTAGGCGTCGAGGAGGGTGGGGATCGATTTGTGGGGGCCGGGGGCCAGGTCGGTGCCGAGGAGGAGGGCGTCGCCGGGGTGGAGCTGGGCGCGGAGGTTGGTGAGGATGCCCTCGGCTTCGGCGGGGGAGAAGTTGCCGATGCTGGAGCCGATGTAGAGGGCCAGGATCTTGTGGTGGGCGGGGCGCTCGAGGGAGATGGGGTCGGTGATGTAGTTGGCGACCTGGGGGTGGACGTGGACGCCGGGGATCGTCTGCTCGAGGGACTGAGCCTCCTCGAGACAGCTGGGGCTGACGTCGATGGGCTGGTAGAGGACGCGGTGCTGGGCGGCGGCGGCGGCTCGGAGGAGGATGCCGGTCTTGGTGGCGGTTCCGGCTCCCAGTTCGGCGATGGTGATGGGGGAGTTGAGGTGGGCGAGGATATCGCCCGCGTGGATCGATAGGATGGCTCGCTCGGTGCGGGTGAGGTAGTACTCGGGCAGGGTGGTGATCTGCTCGAAGAGGAGCGACCCTGGCTCGTCGTAGAAGAGCCACGGGGAGAGGGTCTGGGGGAGGCGGTGAGGCCGCGGCGGGCTTCAGCGGCTACAGATTGGGCTGTGGATACGGCTTCGGCCAGGGGCAACGGAATTTCCCTCTCAAGTCGTACCTGAGTGTAGATGAGGTGCTCGAGGGTTCGATGCCAAAAAAGCGGTAACGGCTCGCGAAGACGACAAATTCAGATGTTTTTGGCGAGACGGAGGCCGGTGAACTGCCAGCGGGTGGCGGGTGGGAAGAAGTTGCGGTAGGTGGATCGGATGTGGGTGGCGGGGGTGACGCAGGATCCGCCGCGGAGGATGACCTGGGAGGACATGAACTTTCCGTTGTACTCCCCGAGGGCTCCGGGGAGCGGTTTGTAGCCGGGGTAACCGGTGTAGCCGGAGGAGGTCCACTCCCATGCGTCGCCGAAGATCTGCTGGAGGCCGGGGGCGCTGGAGGCGGCGTGGGGGTGAAGATCGCCGGTTTCGAGCATGTTGGCGGTGATCGCCGAAACGAACGATGAGACGCCGGGCATTTGGGTTGGCGGCGTGAAGGTGATGAGGCTGGGATGGGTGGTGGTTCCCTTGCGGAGAATCTGGAGGGAGTTGGCGGCGAACTCCCACTCGAACTCGGTGGGGAGACGACAGCCCTGCCAGCGGGCGAAGGCGTCGGCTTCAAAGAGGCTGAGGTGGCAGACGGGGGTGTCGGCGAGGCCTCCGGTCTCGGGGAGATCGACGAAACCGTGGAGGGTGTAGATGCGCCATCCGGTGGGGGACGCGGGGTGGCGCTGCCAGTAGAGGGGCGCATGCCAGGCTTCGGCGCGCATGGAGGACCAGCCCTCGGCGAGCCAGAGCTCGGGGCGGGTGTAGCCGTTATCGTTCACGAACTGCAGGAACTCCGCGCAGGTGGTGAGCCGGTTGGCGAGGGTGAAGGACGGCAGGAAGACGGTGTGGGCGGGGGTCTCGTTGTCGAAGGCGAAAGCGGTGGGGTCGTCGGGGGCCGGGGTGACGCCAATCTGGACGAGGCCGGGAGCAGGGGGGTAGAAGGTCGACCAGCTGAGGGGTGTTCCCTTCCCCGTGGCCGGGTTGGATGGGGTGTAGGCGGGATGGAGGGGGTTGGTGAAGAGGGCGTGCTTGATGTCGGTGGCGATGAGCTCCTGGTGCTGCTGCTCGTGCTCGAAGCCGAGGGCCATGCGGCGGATGGCCTCTTCGGGGAGGTCGGGATCGGCGAGGAGGCGGGCGATGGCGGTGTCGACGTGGGTGCGGTAGGCGAGGATGTCGGCGAGGGGTGGGCGGGAGAAGGAGGCGCGGAGCTTCTTCTCGGGCATCTCACCCAGCGAGTTGTAGTAGGAGTTGAAGAGCCATTGGAAGTCGGGGTGGAAGGCCTGGTAGCCGGGCAGAAAGTCGCGGAGGATGAAGGTCTCGAAGAACCAGGTGGTGTGGGCGAGGTGCCATTTGACGGGGCTGGCCTCGGGGCAGGACTGGACCATCATGTCTTCGGGGGAGAGCGGGGCGGCGAGGGCGAGGGTGGCGGCGCGGACGGCCTGGAAGCGGGTGGCGAGGCGGGCGGCGAGACTTTTCGAGGTGAACCCGGTTGGGTTGGCGGTCGTTTCGGTGGTCGTGGTCGTCATGTCGTCTTCCTTCTACTCCGAGGAGTTCGATCTGCGAGGGGTACCCCCCTCCCCTACCAGGTATCCAAAGTCTTCAAAACAAAAGACCTAAGTCCAAATGCCTATGGTCCAGTCGAGGGTCCAAAACAAGGCACATCAGCACGGTGCGAAGTATACGATGCTGCCGCGATCGAATGGAGCGCTTTCTTTTTGCGACCGTTTTTGCCCCTACTTCTATTTTACCTGATGCGTCAAGCGGGTATGCCATCACTATCTTATTGAAATGGAATGGTTTACGAGATAAATTGCTTGACAGCTTTTTAGATGGCCCGCAGCACGGGGACGGCGTATAACGGTTGCGGGTCCCCCAAACAGATGATTTTGAGACGGAACGGCGTGAGAACTTGACGCGGCCGATCTCCCAGGAGGATGTGTTATGCAGGAAGCGGCAACGTTGGCTGCGCCGGACCTCGGCGCAATCAAGATACGTCAACAGGCGACGTGGGCGGCGGGCGACTATTCGGTGGTGGGAACGGCGATCGTGCTGATGGCCGAGGCGCTGTGCGAGGCGATGGACGTGCACAGCGGATGGACGCTGCTGGATGTGGCGGCGGGGAGTGGAAATGCATCGCTGGCCGGGGCTAGGCGTGGGTGCCGGGTCACCTCGACCGACTATGTACCGGCTCTGCTGGACCGGGGACGGGAACGGGCGGCGGCGGAGGGGCTGCGGATCGAGTTTCAGGAGGCGGATGCGGAGAATCTGCCGTTTGCCGATGAGTCGTTCGACGCGTTGATCTCGACGGTGGGGGTGATGTTCGCACCGGACCAGGAGCGGGCGGCGGCAGAGATGATCCGAGTGTGCAAGGCCGGAGGCAAGATTGGGCTGGCCTGCTGGACGCCGCGAGGATTTGTCGGGAAGAACTTCGGATTGATCGGGAAGTACCTTCCGCCACCGGCGGGGTTGAAGCCGCCTGCTTTGTGGGGAACCGTGGACCGGTTGAAGGAGCTTTTTGGGGAGTCTGTGCGGATGGACACGGTGGTGAAGGACTTCATGTTCCGGTCGGCTTCGCCGGAGGCCTGGCTGGAGACCTTCCGGACTTACTTCGGGCCGATGAACAAGGCGTTTGCGGCGCTCGACGAGACGGGGAGGGCGGGGTTGACGGCGGATCTGATGGGGCTGGTGGGAGCGCTGAACCGGGCGGAGGATGGGACGATGGTGCTGCCTTGCGAGTACCTGGAGATTGTGATTACGAAGTAGGGTCGCGTGACCAAAGGAATTTCGTGCACCTAGCTTATCTTGATGATTCCAAACAATCCGGTGCTCTCGCAATGTTTGGAGCTGTCATGATCCCTCATGGCGAATTTGGTTATGCTGAACAACTACACTCAGCTGCCATACAGCAGATGTTTCGCCCAGAGGAAATACAAGAGAAATTTCAGGAATTTCATGCCAGAGATTTATTCAAGGGTGAAGGGGCATTTAAGGGGATCGAAGAAGAGAAGCGTTTTAATGCCATTCGCATGCTTCTTAGCGCAATGCGAAATAACAAAATGCCCTTCATTTATGCCGCCGTCGATACCCCTAAACTGGCGAAAAGCGCGCTTGCTCATAGCCTATTTGAGGTCGCAGATCCCTTGATACCTGCGTTCAAATTGTGTGCTCTTGGGGTCGAAAAGTGGGCGCAATCGCATCATCATCAACCGCTTGAAGCTGGAATGCTGGTTGACTACAAGGACCAGTACCTTTTCATCGTTGATGACACTACTGACCAAGCAGTTAAGAAGAGTCTGAAAAACAGCTACCGCATGCTTCGGACAAACCGCCCCTACTTGAGCACAACTAAAATCCGACTCTGGCATTGCCATGATGCTATGTATTTTGGCGACTCTTCGGAATCGGTCGGCATACAGCTAGCCGATCTATGCACCTACTTTATGCAGCGACGCCTGACTAAACGGGATTTTGATTCGAAAGACAATGGCGACGAGTTCTTTGAAATGTTTTCATCGCTAGCCATCTGCGCCAAACCGGAGCCTGAGTGGACCGAATACGGAGAATTCTTGATGGATCACGGAGCGGCGACAAATTGAGTATATCCGCTCCAGAGATGTGCAGGATTCGAACCCGCGAATCCATTTCGGGGTTTCCAATTGTCAGTCGGGTGCATATCGGGCGCAACCACGCCGGTTTCGTCCGGCCCGCATTGGAATGGATTGCAAACGAAACTAGTTGGGCCGAGCCTCTTTAGAATCTCGAGCATCAACCCTGGGCGTTGAGGAGGTGGGCGAGGGTGTAGGCTACGGCGGCGGCGGCGCCACCGATGGCGGTGGTTTGGAGTGCGGAGCGGAGGGTTCCGGTGCCGAGAAGGCGGCCTTTGAGAGCTCCGAAGATGGCGAGGGCGAGGAGGGTGATCGCGACGGAGAGACGGAGGGCGAGGACGATGGGGGTGGTTTCTCCGGGGGTTGGGGCGGTGTGCTGGAGGAACATGTAGGGGATGAGCGGGATCATGCCACCGGCGATGTAGGCTCCGGCGATGGTGAGGGCGGAGCGATGGGCTCGGTTGGAGGCGGGTTTTTCGAGGCCGAGCTCGAAACGCATCATGAAGTCGACGTAGGCGGGCGGGTTCTTCTGGAGGGCCTCGAGGACGGGCGTGGCGGCCTCGCGGGAGACGTGGTATTGGCTGAAGATCTCGTAGATCTCTTCGGCCTCGTCGTGGGGGCGGGTGATGACTTCGTCCTGCTCGCGGGCTAGCTCGGAAGCGTAGTGCTCGGCGTCGCCACGGGCGGCGAGGTAGCCTCCGAGACCCATGGCGATGGAGCCGGCGGCGATCTCGGCGAGGCCGGCGAGGACGACGATGTGGGTGGAGGCTACGGCTCCGGAGAGGCCGGCGGCGAGGGCGAAGGGGACGGTGAGGCCGTCGGAGAGGCCGATGACGATGTCGCGGACGACCTCCGTGGATTCGAAGTGGGATTCGTGATGGGGGTTGAGGGCGACATCATGCATGGCGGTAGTGTAGAGCAGGCGGAGGCAGGGGCCGGTTTGGGACGGGCCTGGGGCGGGGAAATATATGGGTGGGGGGAGCGTCTTTCGGTGGGAAGGGCCGTCTGTATCTGCAACGGCGTGCCTTTTGAAGGGATGGAGGGCTCGGGTAGCAGCCGCAGGGTTGGTCGGCAACTGCAAGGGCAGACGCAGATTCCCTTCGGGATAGACAGAAAGAAATGCAAGAGCAAAGGCAGAACAAGCGACCAACAAATTGAGCGACGGCGACGGCGGATGGAGTGGAGATGAGCGTGGCAATGCGGCGGATGATGCGGGTGGTGGTGGGTTTGGTGGTGATGGTGGGGACGGCGCGTGGGCTGGGGCGGGCGCAGGAGGGAGATGCTCCGCAGGGTCGCGGCGGGGGATTTGGCGGGGGGCAGATGGTGCAGGGGACCGTCACCGCGGCGGGGGCGGACAGGTTGACCATCAAGACGGAGCAGGGAGAGGTGTACCAGGTGGTGACGACCACCAATACGCGGGTGATGCTGGCGAAGGATCGGCAGGCAGGAAAGATGGCCGATGTGACGGTGGGTGGAATGGTGGGGGCGATGGGGCTGCTGGATGCTCCGACCAAGACGGTTCATGCGGTGATGGTGATGGTGATGGACCCGGAGCAGGTGAAGAAGGCGCGGGAGGAGATGGGCAAGCTTTATATCGTTGGCAAGGTGATGAAGATCGATGAGACGACGTTGACGATTCTGCGGTCGGATGGGGTGACGCAGAAGATCGAGGTGGATGAGGGGACATCGTTCAAGCGGGGTGGGTCGGGGATGCGGGCGATGATGGGTGGGGGAGCGATGGGGGGCGGCTCGGGGGCTGGCAGGCCGGAGCGGCAGGGGACTCCGGTGGAGAGCATCACGCTGATGGATGTGAAGGTGGGTGATTCGGTGGGGGGACAGGGGTCGGTGAAGAATGGGGTGTTTGTGCCCAAGGAACTGAGTGTGATGGCGCCGGGTGCGGGGCGGAGACGACGGCCGGCGGATGCTGCGGCTGCGGGGGGAGATGCGACCGGATCGGCTCCGGTGGCTGCTCCTCCACAGTGAGTTTGGCTGGGGGCTTGTGACCGGCGATTGAGACCTGGGTGATTTTTTAGCGACGAGACGAGGTATTGTGCGCAGGATTGGACGAGCAGCCCGGATGACTGTAGTCGCAACGCTGATGGTGGGTTGCGGAGTGGGTTTTGGGTTGGCGCAGGTGGCGGGGACGGAGACTACTCCGGCGGGACCGGTGGCGGCGGTGAGCGGGGGGACGATTCGGGGATCTGTGAAGGCGGGTGCGGTGCCTTTGCCGGGGGTCGCGGTGACGGCTACGAATACGCTGACCGGGAAGAAGTACGCCACCACGACGGATGTGACGGGGGCGTACGAGATGGCGATTCCGCGCAATGGTCGCTATGTGGTGAAGGCGGAGCTGGCGGCGTTTGCCATCGATACGAAGGAAGTGCTGGTGAATGCAGCGAGCGAGAATGGAGGGCTGCCGATGCAGGTGGCGGAGTTTGGGCTGCAGCTTGCTTCGCGGGTGGCGGCGGCTGCGACCCAGACGGCTGCGGCCCAGAGCTCAGCCGGTCAGGCGAGGGGGGCGAGTGCGCTGGGGCGGGGGGTGCAGTCGCTGATCGTGGCTGAGGGGGATACGGCCACCGTGGATGCGAGTGCGGGGACGCAAAATTCGGGGGCGGCGCTGCCCACGCTGGCGAGCCTGGGGGGAAGCGATGGGGCGGCGACGGACTCGGTGGCGGTGAGTGGGGTGCAGGGGACGACGACGGGGCTGGCTAGTTTTTCAGAGGATGAGATTCGGACCCGGGTGGAGGATGCGGTTGCGCAGTATCGGGGGCAGGGGGGTGGGGATCCAACCAATGCGATCATGGGGGCGCTGGGTGGAATGATGGGTGGGGGTGGGTTTGGGCCGGGTGGGGGTGGGCCCGGTGGAGGGGGACCGGGCGGAGGTGGGCCGGGAGGTGGGCGGGGCGGCGGGTTTGGGAGTGGGGCGTTTCGCAACTTCAATCCGGCTCAGCCGCATGGGAGCATCTTTTATCAGGGGGGGAACTCGGCTTTGAACTCGGCACCGTGGTCGCCGACTTTGCTGCCGCTTACCAATCCTTCGGCCTACTCGAATCGGTTTGGGGTGAGTATCGCTGGGTCGCCCTATATTCCGGGGCTGACGAAGCCGGATACGCGGCAGTTTGTGTTCATCAATCTGACCGGTCAGAAAAATCTGAATGCATTTTTGCCAAATCCGGTGCGGGTTCCGACGCTGCTGGAACGGGCGGGAGACTTTTCGCAGTCGGCGCAGTCGATCAATGGCGCGGTGACTCCGGTGACGCTTTATGATCCGGCGACGGGGTTGCCGATTCCGGGAAATAACCTTGCACATGCGACGACACCGATCTCCGCGCAGGCGCTGGCGCTGCTGAGTTACTATCCGGCTCCGAATATCTCGACGTCGGACCCGACGGCTTACAACTACCAGACGATCTCGAATGCGGGATCGAACAATGTGGCGATCAACTCGCGGTATCAGAGGCAACTGGGGAAGAACACGGGGACTCCGTTTGGGCGATTCGGCGGGGGTGGTGGCGGCGGTGGTGGACGGCGGGGGGCGGGTAATGCGAATGCTCCTCCGGTGCTGCGGCAGAGTATCAATGCGGCCTATAACTATTCGCATTCGGCGAGCGACCAGAGGAATATCTTTCTGCCGCTGGGCGGCGCGACCCAGAGCGATGGGAACAGCCTGAACCTGGGGTATGTGGTGAACTATGGGCGGTTGTCGAATAACGCTTCGCTGAACTGGAACCGCAGCCATGCGGAGACGCGGAACTACTTTACCGATACGGCGAATAATCCAACGACGACGGCGGGGATCACGATTCCGAACCAGGCGGGGGATTTCGCGGATCCGAAGTTTTATAACGGACTGCCATCGATCTCGGTGACGAACTTTGCTTCGCTGACGAATACGACTCCGAGTGAGACGACGAACCAGACGATCAGCTTCTCGGACTTTGTGGCGTGGCGGCATAAGAAGCACAACTACCGGTTTGGGCTGGATGTGCGGCGGGTCCATGCGGACTCGATTGGCGGGAATCAGCCGCTGGGGTCGTTCTCGTTTTCGGGATATGCGACGGAGAGTGCGGCGGACCAGAAGGCTACGGCGTTGGGGACAGCGACGCAGGCTACTTCCGGATCGGGATTCGCGGATTTTCTGATGGGGCTTCCGACGCAGACGAGCTTGCAGGCGGGGCTGCACAAGATCTATCTGCGGGAGAATGTGTACGACTGGTATGTGCAGGATGACTTTCGGGTGCTGGCGAATGTGACGCTGAACTATGGGCTGCGGTATGAGTACTTCGCGCCTTATACGGAGAAGAATGACCGGCTGGTGAACCTGGATCACAATGCGGACTTTACGCAGGTGGACGCGGTCCAGCCGGGTGGGGTGGGAACTTACCTCGGCAGGTATCCGAAGGGTCTGGTGAATCCGGACCGGACGATGTTCGCTCCTCGGTTCGGGTTTGCGTGGCGACCAAAGGTGTTTGAGCGATTCACAAAAAATACTGTGATTCGGGGTGGGTATGGGGTGAACTACAACACGGGGCAGTTTGCGACGTTTGCTCGTTCGCTTTCGTTTCAGCCGCCGTTCGCTTCGACGCAGACGAATGCGGTGACGACGCTGGCGAGCTCGACGGGGTGCACGACGACGAGCACAGGCACGGGTACGGTGGCGAATATGACGCTGGCGAATGGGTTTGGGTGCTCGAACACGACGATTCAGAACAACTACTCGGTGAACAAGGACTATCGACTGGGGATGGTGCAGGTGTTCAACCTGAATCTTCAGCGGACGTTTCCGAAGGGGCTGGTCTTCAACGCTGGGTACAACGGGGCGAAGGGGAGCGATCTGGATATTGTTCGGGCTCCTAACCACACGGTGACGGCGGTGACGACGGCCAATGCGGAGGCGTTCCGATATGAGGATTCGATTGCGGGATCGCACTCGAACCAGTTGGCGGTGAGTCTGCAGAAGAGGCAGCAGAAGGGGATCGGGCTGGGAGTGACCTACCTTTACTCGCATGCGATCGACAATGCTTCTTCGATCGGCGGATCGAGTGCGACGACGGCGCAGGATGACAAGCGGCTGGACCTGGAAGAGGGGAATTCAAGCTTCGACGTCCGGCACTCGCTGAGTGGGAACTGGCTGTTGGAGCTTCCGTTTGGGCCGAACCGGGCTTTCCTGAGCAAGGGCGGAATCTGGTCGCGGCTGCTGGACAACTATTCGTTGAGCGGGACGTTCACGTTTACCAGCGGAAATTACTTTACTCCGCAGTACTCTTCGAGCGCGGCCCAGGAGCTTGCGGGCGGGACCTATGCGCTGCGGCCGGATCGGGTGTTTACGGAGGGGATCGCGGGGGCGGGGCAGCTGAAGTCCTTCTTCAACAAGGCGGCCTTTGTGAAGCCGGTGAATGGCTTTGGGACGGCTTCGCGGAATTCAATTGAGGGGCCGGGGACAGTGGCGACCAATGCTTCGCTCTCGCGGACGGTTCCGCTGGGGGATACGCGGTCGTTCGAGGCGCGGGTGACGGCGACGAATGTGTTCAACACGGTGCAGTACAGCGGGATCAATACGACGGTGAACTCCGCGAACTATGGGCAGGTGACGAGCGCGGCGGGGATGCGTTCTTTGCAGGTTCAGGCGCGGTATCGGTTCTAAGGACAGACGCAGATTCCCTTCGGGAATGACAGACAGAAAAGCAGAGACAGAAGAGCAAGAGCAGGGGCAAAAGTGATGCGACGTGTGCTGGCGGCGGGGTTGGTGGGATTGATGGCGGGGTTGCCGGTGGCTGGGGTGGCGCAGCAACAGGCGCCGGGGCAGAGTACGTCTGGGACGTCGGGGACCTTCACCATGAAGGTGCGGTCCGATATTGTGCTGACCAATGTGGTAGTGCGGGACAAGAAGACGGGTGCGGTGGTGAAGGGGTTGAAGGCCGAGGACTTTACCGTGCTCGAGAATGGGAAGCCGCAGAAGGTCGCGAGCTTCGACTACCAGAACGTGGACGAGGCGGCGGTGCTGGCGGAGAAGACGACGGTGAGCGGGAAGGCTTCGATCGCCGACCTTTTCAATCGCAACCTGGCGGCGACACCGGAGGCGCTGCGGGATCATCGGCTGATCGTGATGTTCTTCGACCTGAGCTCGATGCAGGATGAGGATATCGACCGGGCGGTGGATGCGGCGAATGATTACGTCAATAAGAAGATGCAGCCGGCGGACCTGGTGGCGCTGGTGAGCATGTCGACCGGGTTGACGATGGATCAGGACTTCACCTCGGATAAGACGGCGCTGCTGCGTGGCCTGTCGAAGTACAACGGGACGGATACGACGGGGCTGGCGAACGGCGGCACGGGATCGACGGATGGGACGAGCGACGACACGACGGCGTTCGCGGCGGACGATACGGAGTACAACAGCCTGAATACGGATCGGGAGTTGCTGGCGATTCGGGCCATCGCGAAGAGCCTGGAACGGGTGGAGCAGAAGAAGTCGATGCTGTATTTCTCGGGCGGGCTGACTCGGAACGGGATCGAGAACCAGGCGAGTCTGCGGGCGGCGACGAATGAGGCGGTGAAGGCGAACCTGGCGATCTACTCGGTGGATACGCGGGGGCTGCAGGCGCTGCCGCCGGTGGGGGATGCGAGCAAGGGTAGTCTGCGTGGGACCTCGGCTTATAGCGGGGCGGCGGTGCAGAGTCAGTTCAGTGCGAACTTTGCCTCGCAGGAGACGCTGGGTACGCTTTCGAGCGATACGGGGGGGAAGGCGTTCTTCGATTCGAATGACTTCGCTCCGGCGTTTCAGCAGGTACAGCATGATACGGAGGCCTACTATATCGTCGGGTTCCGGTCGACGAATACGCTGCGGGATGGGAGCTTCCGGCACCTGACGATCAAGCTGAACCGCAGTGACGCAAAGGTGGAGTATAGGCCGGGCTACTATGCTCCGGCGGACTTTCAGCACTCGAAGACGGAGGACCGGGAGCTGCAACTGACGGAACAGTTGAAGAGCGATCTGCCATCGACGGATGTGGCGGTGTATCTGCAGGCGCTGTTCTTCCGGCTGGCGGAGGGTAAGTACTATGTTCCGGTGAGCCTGATTGTGCCGGGATCGCAGATTCCGTTTATCAAGAATGGCGATCGGGATAAGGCGACGCTGGATGTGCTGGGTCAGGTGAAGAACGCGCAGGGGATCGCGGTGGGGAATGTGCGCGATACGGTGAAGCTGGCGCTCGATGCTTCGCAACAGGTTCAGCGGAAGAATATTCAATATTCGACGGGATTTACGCTGGCTCCCGGGCGGTATCACCTGAAGTTTGTGGTGCGGGAGAACCAGACGGGTGCGATGGGGAGCTTTGAGACGGATCTGCAGGTTCCGGATCTGAAGAAGGCTCCGATGAAGCTGAGCTCGATTGTGATGGCGAGCCAGCGGACTCCGAACGGGGCGAAGCAGGTTGTCAATCCGCTGGTGCGGGATGGGGTGGAGTGGATTCCGAATGTGCCGCATGTGTTTCGGCAGGACCAGCATCTGTTCTTCCTGTATGAGATCTACGACGCGGCGCGGGCGAAGGATGCGCCGGAACAGGCTCCGGCGCCGGGGTTGACGCGGAGAGCGGGCGGGCCGGTGAAGGTGCTGACGAGCATCGAGTTCATGAGTGGTGGCGTGAAGGTGTATGAGACGCCACTGGTGGAGGCGGATGAGGTGAATACTCCGGAGCGGGGTGCGGTGGCGTTTCAGTTCGATGTGCCGCTGGCGGGATTGAAGCCGGGGACTTATGTGTGCCAGGTGAATGTGATCGACGATGCGGGTGGGAGCTTCAGCTTTCCACGAATGGCGCTGCGGATCCAGGCTCCGGCTGGGGTGGTTCCCGCTCCCGTGGCTGCGGTTCCGGCTTTGTAGGGCGGCCACGAATTTTCATGGGGAAGCGCTTGACATCGTTCTGACGACAGGATCACTATATGGCTGTTTTCAGAAGGTGCCGTATGTCGATTCCATCTCTCCCCGTCTCTGCATTTGCTGACCGTTTCGTGAATCTCCTGCTGTTCTGCCTGGCGAAGGCCGGGATTGTGCGTGGTGGATTCTGGACCTGGGCGGTGGTCTTCGCTCCGATTGCCGTTCTGTGTTCCGTTTCCGGACTGGTGGCCGCCGGCCAGGGAGGAGCGGGATCGAAAGGGTTCAGCCAGGACCGCGTGCGATACCCGGCGCCGAGAGTGATGACGGCTCGGCAGGCGGCGCATCAGGAACCGGCGTGGCTGAATGTCGTGTCGCATCTTCCCGATCCTGCGACCGCCAGTGGGGACCAGTTGGAGTCTGCGGCGGACGTGCTGCGGGCTCGGAAGTTGCCGGAGGATGCACTGGAGTATTACAGCTACTCCCTGCAGCGGGGCGGCAACGAGGAGCGTGTGCTTAACAAGATGGGCGTGACGGAGCTTGGGTTGCGCGATACATTGAGGGCGCGGGCTTACCTGAAGATGGTGGTCAAGCGCGATAAGAAAAACGCCGAGGCATGGAACAACCTGGGTGCGACGGAGTATGTGGACGGCAAGATGCGGGCGGCTACGTCGGACTATCGCAAGGCGGTAAAGCTGAACGGGAACTCGGCGGTCTTCCATGCGAACCTGGCGATCGCGCTGGTGGAGGGGAAGGACTTCGAGGAGGCTCGGAAGGAGTTTTCGACTGCGCTGGATCTCGATCCGGAGTTGGAGACGAGGCGGGATAATGCGGCGGGGATCGCGGCGCGGGTGCTTTCGGGCGAGGACAGGGCGCGGTACTGCATGGAGATGGCGCGGGTTTACGCGTCGAAGGGGATGACGGAGGCGATGCTGCACTCGCTGGCGATGGCGGCAGAGAATGGGATCGACCTGCACAAGGCCATGATTGCGGACCCCGTGCTTGTGGCCTATGACAAGGACCCTCGGGTGGTGCTGCTGATCCAGAATACGAAGGCGATGAAGCATGACGCGATGACGGCGATGGCGGCTCCGCCTGCGCTGGCTCCTGCTCCTTAGCTTTCGCCTTCAGCGGTAGGGGCAGTGGCGGCAGTCGGAGTTGCAGCAATAGCCGCGCTTGAGGTGGTAGGCGGCGGTGAATACTAGGTATGGTCCCTCGAAGTAGAAGTCTTCGGGGGCGAGGTCCGGCGGAGGGTCGGGGGTGGGGGCGTCGGGCTTGGGTGATTCTGGCATTGGCTAGAACAGGGTGAGATGCGGTAGCGGCGACGCAGGGATTGGGGGCAGCGTGTTGATCTCGGGGCGAGGACGGGTCACCCTGGGTTCAGAGGATTGCGGTGGGGGGACGAGCGTTCCGTTTTGATAGAGGACGGTGCGGCCGGGGATGGCGGGGACTCGATCGCCGGTGACGACGATTCCGGCCAGGTTCATGGGGTCGGCGGCGGCTACGGAGAGTGGGGTGGTCGATTCTGTGTTGCGGGTGGCGCGCAGGCTCTCGACGGCTTGCGGGAGGGCGAACTGTTCGCCGCCGAAGCCGGTGACGAAGCGGCCACCGCGGACCTCGCCGCGGGATTCGAGGCGGCGGAGGATGCCGAGGAGGTCGCGCCACCTAGGGGCGTTGGACTCGCGAGTGAGGAGGTCGCGGAAGAGGATTCCATAGCGGGCGAGGAGCATGCGGGCGGCGGATTCAAGGGCGGCGTCGAGTTGGCGGGCGTCCAGGATGGCCTGTTCGCGGAGTTCTGTAGGGGTGGGTTTTGCGGCGACAGGATTTTTCGCTGCGTCTTCGCAGAGTAACGACCAGCGGCCGGCGGTGGCGCGGGTGGGGCGCTTGCCGGGGGATTCGGTGGATTGGGATTTGCGGCGGGGATCCATCATGGCGCGGAGCTGGTCGAAGCCATCGGCGGAGGCGAGGCCTGCGGTTGCGAGTTCCCAGAGAGCCTGTTGGGTTTGATGTTTTGTGAAGGCGGTGATGCGCTGGAGGTCGTTGGTGAAACAGGCTCCACGCTCGGCGAGCAGGGCTCGGATTCGGACGGCTTCGGGGGAGAGGCAGCGATCGAGGTTGGACTGGTCGACGCATTGGGCGGCGAGGGCGTGGGGGAGCCAGTCGGCGGTCTCGCGGAGGTAGAAGGTGATGGGGGCGGCGTTGGTGGGGATGACGCGGCGGGGGGCGGCTCCGTCGCCGGAGGACCAGGCGGGGTGGGGGGAGACGCGGCCCCAGCCGACGGCTCCGGAGAGGCAGAGCTGGTCGAGGTGGCGCGGATCGTAGTTGGCGACGCGGGCGGGGAGGAGGGTGCGCTCCCATTCGACGGCGGGGGCTTCGAAGCCTTCGAGTTGCGAGAGCGCTTCGAGGACGCCTTCTTCGCCGGTGAGCTGGGTTTGGGGCGCAAGGTGCTGCCAGCCGAGGAGCCAGCGCATGTAGGCGGCGGGGGGGACGGCTTCCACCTGCTTGCGGAGGGTGGCGAGGGTGAGGCGGTGGATGCGCTGGAGGATGCGGCGCTCGCACCACTCGATCTCGTGCGGGTCGTCGGTTGCAGGGTGCTCGATGGCTCCGCGGAGGAGGAGTCCCTGCATCTCCATCTGCAGGAAGGCCTGGTAGATGGCAACGGGATCGAGGTTGAGGCGGGCGGCGAGGGCGGTGCTTGTGGTGGGGCCGAGGATTTGTAACCATCCCTGGACTAATTTGTGGATGGCTTGTTCTTTTGTCACTTCGGACGTTGCTGATTCTGGCTGGAGTGCAGCGATGTGGGGGAGGCGCTCGGTCGTGGTCCAGCAGGGGAGGGCGTTGAGGTGGATCGGATGGGCTCGGCTGGATTGGACGAGTTGGGTGAAGTAGGGGAGCCAGTGGCGGGTGGTGCTTCCCTGCCCTTCTGATTCGAGGTAGGAGACGGGGAGGGCGACGAGGGATTGGAGGAGGTCGTGGAGTTCGTGTTCGTCGCGAAGATCGGGGATGAGCTCGCCGCGGATGGTGGCGATGGCCTGGGGGTCGAGGCGGCCGGCGTCTTCGGCGACCGAGGATGGGAGCGAGCGACGGAGGGTGACCGCGCGGGCGCGGCGCTCGTTGGCGTCGGCGTCGTCGAGGAAGGCGTAGGGCATCGCGTTGAGGAGCTCGTGGGCGAACTGGCTGGGGATCGGGGTGTCGATTGCTAAACAACGGATGCGTCCGCTCGCGATATCGCGCAGGATCTGCTTGAGGCCCTCGATATCCATGGCCTCGGTGAGGACGTCTTTCATGACCTCGTTGCAGAGGGGGTGGTCGGGGATCTGGATGTCTCCGACGATGGTCTCGAAACAGGCCGCGGCCTGGGGGAAGACGTTGGCGAGGAGATCGTCGGAACGGGTGCGCTGGATCTGGGGGGCGATGCGTTTGCCCTTGGAGTAGCGGAGCAGTTGCAAGGACCGTGCGGCGGCCCAGCGCCAGCGGTTTTTGAAGATGGGACTGGCGATGGCGGCCTGCTCGAGGAGCTCCTGCGCGGTGTGTTCGGTGAGGAACTGGAAGACGTCGGAGAGGGGAAAGGAATGCTGCTCGGCGAGGGCGATGTTGATGCCGTTGTCGGTGGCGGCGGCCTGGAGCTCGAAGTTGAAGCCGCGGCAGAAGCGCTTGCGCAGGGCGAGGCCCCAGGCCTTGTTGATGCGGCCTCCGAAGGGTGCGTGGAGGATGAGCTGCATGCCTCCGCCCTCGTCGAAGAAGCGTTCGGCGATGATGGTGGTCTTGGTGGGAACAGCTCCGAGGACGGCGCGGCCGGCGACGATGTAGTGGATGAGCTGATGGGCGGCGGAATCGGACAGGCAGCAGTTCTCTTTGAGCCAGTCGGCGCAGGCGATGACCTCGGGGTGGGAGCGCGGGGCTGGTGAGTCTGTGACGGATTGTGTGGCGATTCCCAGGTCGGTTGGGGAGACGTTGGGGGTCAGGAGGGAGATCTGCTCGCGGAGTTCGCTGACGCCGTCGGACAGGACGCCGGTGCGCTGCGGGGCTTCGCCCTCCCAGAAGGGGATGCTGGGGGGTGCGCCGTGGGCGTCTTCGACCAGGACGCGGCCTACGGCTTCGACGCGCTGGATGCGCCAGCTTGTGTTCCCGAGGAGGACGACGTCGCCGGGGGAGGAGTCGACGGCGAAGTGCTCGTCGAGCGTGGCGATCTGGACGCCTTCGGGCTGGAGGATGACGGCGAACATGCTGGCGTCGGGGATGGCTCCGCCATTCGAGATGGCGATCATGCGGGCGCCGCGGCGGGGGTGGAGCTGGCCGTGGATGGTGTCGCGGAGGAGGTAGGCACCGTAGCGTCCGCGGCTGGATTCGATGCCCTCGGAGAGGAGGTTGAGGAGCTTGTCGAAGTGTTCGCGGGTGAGGGTGCGGTAGGGGTAGGCGCGGCGGAGGATGTGGAAGAGGGTCTCTTCCTCCCAGGGCTCAGCGCCGCACATGGCGACGATCTGCTGCATGAGGACGTCGGTGGGCTCGTGGGGGATCTCGAGGCGGTCGAGCTCGCCGGCCTTCATCTTGCGGATGAGCGCGGCCTGCTCGAGGAGGTCGTCGCGTGTGGTCGAGAAGAAGCGGCCCTTGGGGATGGCTCCGCGCCAGTGACCGGCGCGGCCCACGCGCTGCATGGCGACGGCGACGGCGCGGGTGCTGGCGATCTGGCAGACAAGGTCGATGTCGCCGATGTCGATTCCGAGTTCGAGCGAGGCGGTGGCGATGAGGATCTTGATCTCGCCGCGTTTGAGCTTCTGCTCGGCGTCGAGGCGGAGCGTGCGCGATAACGATCCGTGGTGGGCGGCTACGTTTTCGATGCCCAAACGCCCGGAGAGTTCGAAGGCGATGCGTTCGACGAGCTTGCGGGTGTTGACGAAGACGAGGGTGCTGCGATGCTGCTCGGTGAAGGCGGCGAGGTTGTCGAAGATCTCGGTCCACATGGCGGTGGAGGCGATGGAGCCGAGTTCGTCGGAGGGGATCTCGATGCCGAGGTCGAGTGTGCGGCGCTGGCCTACCTGGATGATGGTTGCGGGGGGGCGGGTGGGGTCTGCCCCGGTGAGGAAGGAGGCTACGAGTTCGATGGGGTTCTGGGTGGCGGAGAGGCCGATGCGGAGGGGCGGGGTGGCGAGGCCGGTGAGGAACGCTCCTGGGGAGAGGCGGTTTTCGCCGCAGACGAGGGCGTCGAGGCGTTCCAGTGAGAGGGCGAGGTGAGCTCCGCGCTTGTCGTCGGCGATCGCGTGGATCTCGTCCACGATGACGGTGCGGATGCGGCGAAGATTCTCGCGGGATTTGCCGGCGGTGAGGAGGATGTAGAGGGATTCGGGGGTGGTGACGAGGATGTGCGGCGGGTGCTTCAGCATCGAGAGGCGTTCGCGGGCGAGGGTGTCGCCGGTGCGGACGCCGGTGCGGATCTCCGGGCAGAGATAGCCGCGCTGATTGGCGAGTTGCTGGATCTCGGCGAGGGGCCCGTCGAGATTCTTCTGGACGTCGTTCGAGAGGGCCTTGAGGGGCGAGATGTAGATGACCTGGGTCTCGGGCAGGAGAGCGCCGGAGATGGCCTTGCGGAGGAGATCGTCGATGCAGACGAGGAAGGCGGCGAGCGTCTTGCCGGAGCCGGTGGGGGCGGAGATGAGGGTGGGGTTTCCCGCCAAGATGGAGGGCCAGCCGTGCTCCTGGGGCTCGGTGGGAGAGCCGAACTTGTGGAGGAACCACTCCTGCACGACGGGATGCGCCCAGGCGAGGGACGGGGGCGCTTCAACGGCTGGTGGGGCGGCGAGCATGGTTGATTGTAGCGCGGCTGTTCGTGGTTTGTTCGCCTCGGCGGTGGCGGATGCTGGAATGGATTGGCATGAAGGCGGAGGAATTTCTCGGAAAGGTTTGAGAGATCAGGAGATCCGTCAACGGTCTATCGTGAGAATTCCGCCTTCATTCGACGCGCAGCAGGATCAAGGGATCGACCGAAAGCGCTCTTCGAGCTGGAATCCATGTGGCCACCAGACCGAGAAGGGCCATCGCCAGGACGACACCGAACAGGATGAGCGGATCCCGTGGTGTGGCCTGATACACGATGAAGGCAAGCACGCGTGTGGCCAGGAGACCAAGGACGATCCCTGCGACGGAACCAACCGCGAGCAGTTTGACGGCTCGTCCCAACGCAGCCTGCAAGACCTCCCGGCGTTGCGCGCCAAGAGCGACACGAATCCCCAACTCCTTGAGTCGCCTGCTCACCGAGTAGGCAGCCATGCCGAAGATGCCGGTGATCGAGAGCATCGCCCCCATGGCGCCCAGTATGCCAAGCGACACGGTTGCCATGCGCGGACCGAACATACTGACCTGGAGCAGGGTGGCTCGCGGTTCGACAGCGACTGGCATTCCGGCATCGAGTTGCCGCAGTTTGTTTCTCATTGCCGCACCAACCAGATCGTCGGCTCCGGAATCCGAGTCTCCGTTCTGGCGGGGGCTGGTGCGCACAACCAGAACAGTCGAAAGGGCTGGCGCTTGGAGAATGGGAACGAATACGGCTGGGCTCGGCTCCTCGGTCAGGTTGTAATACTTGCCGTCCTCCGCGACCCCCACGACCTGTATCCGTCTTCCATCCTTCCCTTTGTAAAAGCGGCCGAGGGCAGCACTCACTGAGCCGAAGAGCGTGCGAGCAAACTCTCCGTTCACGACTGCAACCGGGGGTGAGTTCTTGTCATCCTGCCAGGAGAAGTCGCGACCAGTCAGCAGGGCGGTACCCGCTGCGCGAAAGTATCCTGGCGATACTCCAAAGATGTACGGGTGCGCCTTTCCGTTCACCGGCCTGAGGTCGGTGGCCTCGTCGGGAAAGACGATGGTGCTGCCTGCGCCCATCTCGAATGGAACGGAGTCGGCCAGACCAACCGCCTCGACGCCGGGGATCTCTTCCATCGCCCGCAGCATCCGCTTCTGCATCGGTGGAACGCGATCACCACTGTAGCCTGCCATGCCAAGGTCGGTTTCGGCGATCAGGGTGTTCCTGGTCTCGAATCCAAAGCGGGCGTGCAGCGAATAGATCAGCCCGCGCACCGCCACCAGCGACGACGTCACCAGCACCGCACAGATGGCGATCTGCGCAACCAGCAACACTTCGCGTACGCTGACCCGCATACGTCCTCCACTCCCTGTGCCTGCTTTGACCAGTTCGTACGGGTCGGTGTGCAGCACCTGCCTTACGGGGACCGCTCCAAAGATCAGTCCGCTGACAAGGGCCAGCAGCAAGGCCACGATGTAGACCCTCGCATCGGGGTTGACTGCGAGATGGATGGGCCAACTGGAAAACGGCCTCCACGCACTCAAGGCTCGGAGCAGTGCCACACTTCCCAGGAGTCCGATGGCGCCTCCGGCGAGTGAAATCACAGTCGCTTCGGTGAGCAGGCCCCGCAAGATCCGCTTGCGAGTGGCGCCAAGTGCCAGGCGCAGGGCCACCTCTCTCGAACGGTCGGCGGCGCGAGCGGAAAACAAGCTGCCCAGATTGGCGCACGCCGCTAGCAGGATGAGCGCCGTGAGGAGCATCAGGCCCGCCATGAAAGCCTTGACGGGTCGGCCGAGGTAGTCGCCGTACAATCCCGGTCGCGAGAGCTTGAACGTCATCTTGCTCTCGTCTTTGGGGTATGTCTTTTCGAGGTAGGCTCCGATGGTATTCAGGTCGGCGGTCGCCTGCGTGGGTGTAACTCCCGCCTTCAGGTAACCCAAGGTCTCGAACATCCACCGATCGCTGCGCTTGTTCAGATCGTTTTGCCCGAGCGACGGGTGCTCGACGATCGGCACAAACATCGCAGGGTTAAAAAATATCAGCGTGCCGTTGAAGTCTGAGGGACCGACACCCAGGATGGTGAATGGGTGCTTGTTCAACTGGACCACACGCCCCACGACGCTGCGATCATCCTGAAAATGGGTATGCCAGAAGTCATAGCTCAGCACGATATAGGGCGCGCTGTTGGGACCATGCTCGTCGGAGGCATGAAAGAATTCTCCAAGGTACGGCCGAAGCCCGAGCGCGTCGAAGTAGTTTCCGGTGGTCTCAACCACCCAGGCTTCGCTTGGATCTCCTCCCGCCTCCAGACCAACCTCGTCGACGCCGTACGCGATCAGGCTCTCGAAACTGCGGTTGCGATCACGTAGATCGAGGTAGTCGGGATAGGACTGGTAGGACGACGTCTCCGCTCCATGCTGAAGCTCGTACAGGCGATCTGGCTGCCGCACATCGAGTGGGCGTAGAAGAAACGCATTGAGAATGCTGAATACCACGGCGTTCGCTCCGATCGCCAGAGCCAGTGTCAGAACGGCGGCAACGGTAAATCCCGGCGAACGGCGCAGTTGTCGTAGAGCAAATCGTACGTCGCTCCAGATCGACTCCAAGGTCGGCAGCGACCAGATTTCGCGGCTGCGCTCTTCGACCAGCGCGAGGTTTCCAAATGCGATACACGCCTGCCTGCTCGCCTCCTGCGGGCTCAAACCCTCACGCAGCAGTTGTTCTTCGCGTTCTTCAAGATGCGACTGCATCTCCTCGGAGAGTTCGTTGAAGAGTGTGCGACGGCGGAAGATGCTTGGAATCCATAGCATTGGAGCCTCCTCTAACTATTGGCGGAGTTACTCGGCTTGAGGACCAGCGAAATGCCCTCGAACATGCGTTCGAAGCTCGACATCTGCTGCTCCAGATGGCGAAGACCGGATGCTGTGATCTGGTAAGTTCGTACCCTTCGATTTGTAGACGAGATGCCCCACTCGGCTTTCACCAGCTTTGCTTTAAGAAGCCTCTGAAGCGCTGGATAGAGTGAGCCCTCTTCCACTTGGAGGAGGTGATTGGATCGTTGCTGGATGTGCTGCACGAGCGCATATCCGTGGGCGGGTTGGCGGCGAAGCGACTCGAGGGTCATCATCTCGAGCGCGCCAGGAAACAGATCTCGAGCTGGGTTTTCAGGCATAGGCTTGTTTCCTACAGGCCTAGAGTAAATAGGTGTAGGGGCTCTTTGTCAAGGACTATCTCAATCAAGGCGGTTCTTCGGAACAAAGGCGAGGGAGATGATCAGCGGCTCTTACTGCTGGAACCCCAACTTGCGCCGGCGGATCAATGCAATCAAACCCGCCAGGCCCGTGCTGAGCAGCAGGAGCGAAGAGGGCTCTGGTGTGATCGCCGCAGGCGTTACGGCTGCCGCAAGGTGCTCCGCGAGAATCGCATCCGCCGCGGTCGTTGGATGGATGTCGTCAAAGAAGAGGTAACCAGGGCAAGCGGGGTTCGCCGCCGCGAGGATGCAGGGCGTGGTGACGCTGGTGAAGCCGAAGGCGCTTGGGGTAGTCAGAATTGATTGAAAGAGGGCATCGGTGTCAAACAGCTTGGCGCCCGACGGCAGAGTGGCGGCGAGCGCTGCATCAAAGGTATTGCTGTAGGCAATCGCCGCGGCATCCCCATTGAACTCGGGCGTTCCTCCAAGGTTGGGCAGGTTCGGCACCAGAATATGGGTCGCGCCCTCTAACAGCAACGCAGCCACAAGCTGATCGATGTTGGCTGCGGCGGCCTGCGCGGCGGCCTGGCTTTGTGAGGTGGTCGGATTGACGAGTGATTCGAAGTCGTCCGCGCCACCCCATACGATGAAAAGGGAGCTCGGAATGACAGCGGGTGGCACGTGTCCCGCACTGGCGGCGAATTCGGTCGCCATCCCCGGAAGGTTGAATAAACCAAAACTGGTGGGCGTGCCGCCGTCGGCGATGTTGCCAATGCCCGTGGTTGCGCCCCCAAAGGCAAAATCGAACAGCGGCGCATTTAACTGGGCCGCGAGCTGTTCCACCGCCACCGGTCCATTGGAGAATCGGCCATTGACGTACGGGGCCGCAGGTGCCAGGCCTCCAGTCGCCTGGTACAGGTTGCCGTTGTCGGAGAGGCTCTCGCCATAAACAACGACGGAGGTATAGGAAGTGGCGCGGGCGGGAAGCGTGGCAGCGGCCAACATCGTGGTGGCGGCGGCGAGGATCGCAAAGGTACGCACGGTGGTCCTCCGGGTTGGGGCTAGGTTGTGCCTGTTGGTGAGGGGCTTGCTGCTGTGCAGCCTATGCCATGTATCGGTAGTTTCGCAAGTACGAAGTTAGGGCGCTTCCATGGAATGGCGCGATACTGCGACGACACCGCCTTGTGCCGTTGGACGCTGCAGTCCGTTAGAGCCAGCCCTTCATGCGCGCAGTACGCGCTGCTTCAAATCGCGTCGAAGCGCCCAACTTCGAGATCGCCTCAGACAGATAGTTCCTCACCGTTCCCTCGGACAGCCGCAGCGACTTCGCCAGTTCCGCAGTGCTCTCCCCATCGCCCGCCCGCCGCAGAATCAGGCGCTCGCGTTCGGTCAGCGGATCCTTCTCGGCGCTCCAGATCTCAGTTGCCAGGTCAGGGTCCACAACTCGCACACCGAGGCTCACCCGGCGCACCGCATCGGAGAGTTCCTCGGAAGGCCGGTCCTTCAGCAGGTATCCATGCGCACCGGCATCGAGCGCTCGGCGTAGATAACCCGGCCGCGCGAATGTCGTCAGAATCAGAACGCGCGTCTCCGGATAAAGCTCGTGTACCCTCGCCGTCAGCTCCAACCCGGTCATCTTCGGCATCTCGATATCCGTGATCAACACATCCGGCCGATGCTGCGCTACAGCCTGCAATGCCCGCTCCCCATCGGGATACGTGCCGGTCACTTCGATATCCGGCTCAATCGAAAGCAACGCTGCCAGCGCACCGCGCAACATGGTCTGATCCTCTGCCAGGATCACACGGATCTTGCCGCTCATGCGCGCTCCACGGTCGCGCTGTGGGATGAGAGCGGCAGGGCATTCGCTTCGACCAGCGGCAGTTCGAGAACGAGCCTTGTACCCTGTGGATCATTGGCCACGAGCTTGAGCGATCCCTGAATGGACTGAAGTCGTTCTCGCATGCCGCGAAGCCCATTTCCTTCGCGTAACAACCCGCCGACGCCATCGTCAGAGATAGTGAAGTACAACCGCGGACCGGAGGAATAAAGTTCTATCTGGCAGGCAGTCGCACCCGCATGTCGTACGATGTTGGTGATGGCCTCACGCAACGCCATGCACAGCACACCCACCTGCAACGGCGAAATCGACACTGGATCGATCGAGGTCGTCAATTGAACATTCGACGCAAGCAGCGTCCGACGCGCGTGTGAGATTTCGTATGGCAGCCCTTCGGAACGATAGCCTACAACAGCCTCGCGAACCTCAGCCAGGGCCTTCCGCGCAGTCTGCTCGGCTTCGACGATCTCGCTCTGCGCCCGCTCGATGTCCCGGGGAAGCAGACGCCGGGCCAGATCGAGCTTGACCGTAATCACGGTAAGGGTATGCCCAAGCAAATCGTGGAGATCGCGCGCGATCCGCTCCCGTTCGGTCTCCTGTGTGAGGTGTTCGATCTCGGCATTCGCCTTTTCCAACAGGAGGTTGGCACGCGTCTGCTGCGCGTAGGCAAAGTTGCTGAGCCCGATCACCACGGAGAAAAAGAGTACGCTTTCAGCTCGCCCCAGCGTGTCGCCCAGGATCCATATCTCGAGGACGAGACCGAGCATCTGCAGCGCGAGTACCAGGAACAGGTTGCGCAGACTGCGTATGTAGAAGGCCGACATGACAAATGCATAGACGAAGATGCCTACTGCGCTGGGGTTGAAGGGGTAATAGCTAAAGCCGAGCAAGAAGAAGAGCACCAGGACGACCCGCTGCTTCCGGCCGGTGGTCTCCGTCGTAAGAAAATACAGTGCCAGAAATAACGCGTAGAAGACCGAGAACTCGACCCACGCGACGAAAGAATGCCGATGGTAGGGCGACAGGAAGAGGTCAGCGGAGTACATCAGCCCTGCCCAGCGCAGCAGCTTGCGACCGCGCCTGAACTCCAGCCTCGACTCATGCACGGTTACCTCCGGAGAGGGGAGCGTGCCTCTGCGCAAGTTTGGTGTAGAGGCGATCATGCCCCCATCATCGCATCGCGCGCAGGAAACCGGCCACCTCCAGCTGTCATTCTGAACGTATGACACCTGTCATGGTGACACCTGTCACCCACCTTTGCTGACAGCCCCCACTACTTTGTCCGCTCACGCCCGGTCATGATTCTTCTGACACTCGCGGAGAAGAACACCATGCGCATCTCACATCCACTCACCGCAGCCATTTTGCTCACCACTGCGGCCTTATGCGCCGCCCAGGACTGCCACCCAGGCGAACAGCGCCTCGCTGGCCGCGTCCTTGACGGAACGGAAGCCGTCATCGAGCACGCCTCCGTCCAGATCGACGGCGCACTCCGTCTTCGCAGCGATGCCAACGGTCAGTTCACGACCGCCTGCCTCATCGGCGGAACCCACACCCTGACGATCTCCGCCGAGGGCTTTGATCCACTCTCGCTGAAGGTCCTCGCCGGCCCGAAGTCCCGTCCGTTGCTCGTCCATCTGAAGCCTCTCACCGTCGAAACCACCGTCGATGCGGTCGACCAGGACGCGATCTCGAGTGACGAGATCGCGGGTACCAAGACGATCCGCGAAGCCGAGCTCAAACAGCTCGCCGACGATCCCGACGAGCTCGCCCGGCAGCTGCAGGTGCTCGCGGCCAGCGCGGGCGGTGCGCCCGGCGCGGCTATGATCGCCGTCGACGGATTCCAGAATGGAGGCCGCATCCCTCCCAAGTCCGCGATCTCCTACATCCGCATCAACCCCGACCTCTTCTCCTCCGAGTACGAGACTCCACCCTATCGCGGTGGCCGCGTCGAGATCTTTACGAAGCCTGGTCAATCGGCCTTCCACGGCGCGCTCTTCACCACCCAGAGCGCGGCGTTCATGAACGCCGCAGATCCCTTCTCACCCAGCCGAGCGGCCATCGGGAAGCAGCGCTACGGCTTCGAATTGAGCGGCCCGCTGGCGAAGAATCGCAGCGACTTTGCCATCGCCCTGGAGCACCGTCAGATTGACCGGTTCGCGGTCGTCAACGCGGTTACGCTCGATACCACCGGCGCCACGAGGTCGACCGTCGCCAACGTCGCCACACCCCAAACGCTGTGGGAGGGAAGCGCCCGTTTCGCTCAAACGCTCAGCCCTAAAGACAATCTCACCCTCGCCCATACCGCCGCCGTCAACTCGCTCACCAACATCGGTGTCGGCGGGACCGTCTTGCAGCAAGCCGGCTACAGCAGCATGCAATCCGAGCACGTTCTCCGCCTCACCAACCTCCAGACGATCACCGCCACAACGGTGCACGAGACTCGCGTTGGCTACACCTGGCGCTACGCCGGGGATTCCCCAAACCTGAACACGCCCTCGCTCCAGGTCGCGGGCGCCTTCACCGGAGGCGGTGCGACAGTACAGGCGCTCCACAGCCACGAGCGCGACCTCGAATTCGATGACGATCTCCTCACCACACGCGGCAAGCATAACCTCAAGGCTGGCATCGAGCTACTGGACATCGATCTCCACGACACGGTTCCAGGCAACTTCAACGGAAGCTACGTCTTCGGCGGAGGCGTAGCCACGAACCTCAACGGCTCCGGCAGCAGCACTATCAGCGGCCTCGAGCAATACCGCCGCACCCTTCTCGGTCTTCCCGGCGGCACACCAACGATCTACACCATCACCAGTGGCAAACAGGCCATCACACTCAACCAGCTTCGCGTGGCGCTCTACGCGCAAGACCAGTGGAAGCTCAGCCCGCGTCTCCAACTCTCGCTCGGTCTTCGCTGGGCCATGCAGAGTTCCCCCACGACGATCAAAAACGCAGGCCCTCGCCTGGGTCTGACATGGTCACCTGACCGCAAGCAAAAGTGGATCTTTCATCTTCGCAGCGGCCTCTTCTTCAGCGTCATCGATTCAGGAACTGCACTGGAAGCGCAACGTCTCGACGGCAACAACCAGCGCCAGTCCATCATCTACAACCCCACCTACGGTCCGCCACTCACCTCGGGCAGCGCGACGATCACCACCCTGCGCGCACCGCTCGCACGCCTGAGCCAGACACCCTCACTGCAGTTTCACTTCGGCGTTGAGCACGAGTTTCCAAAGCACTGGCACGCGCAAGCCAACCTGTACGTCGCGCAGGCCTGGGACATCCTTCGCTCGCGCAACATCAACGCCCCGCTCGACGACTCACCGACAGGAGTACGCCCTCTGGCTCCCGACGAGAACCTGGACCAGTACCAGCAGAGCGGCCACCTCCATGGCAACGTCCTTTTCGTCGGCGTCGACCAGCACAGCCTGCGTCGCTTGCAGATCTTCGCCGGTTACATCCGGATGGACCTGCGCACCAACGCCGACAGCGACTCGTCCTTCCCCGCCGGCAGCAACTCGGATGCTGGCGAGACCGCTCGTCCGTCTTACCAAGCGACTCACCACGGTATCGTCTTCTCCACGCTCTCACTTCCGCGCAAACTCTCATTCAGCACGCAGTTCGACGCCGCCAGCGGACTTCCCTACAACGTCACCACCGGTTTCGATAACAACGGTGATGGCAATCTCAACGATCGCGCCTATCTCGCGACACCAGGTGCCGCGACCACTTTCGCCACGCGCTTCGGCGTACTCTCACCCACTGGCGCGAGCCCAACCATCTCCCGCAACGCTGGCACTCTTCCCTGGAACGTCCACCTCGATCTCAACCTGAGCCGCTCCTTCAACCTCACTCACCCGACCAGTGGAGAGGCCAAAACGCTCGCCCTCAATCTTCGTTCGACCAACGCGCTCAACCACAAGAATGGCACCGCAGTCGGCGGGATTCTCGGCTCCCCGCTCTTTGGCACGGCTTACGCAGCCGATCCCGGCCGCCGCGTCGAAGCCGGCCTCCGCTATAGCTTCTAAAGCAACTTTCCTCTGATACTCACCCCACAAGGAGTCATCCATGCACCGCATCACCGCTGTCCTTCTTCTCGCATTCACTGCGGCCCTTCCGCTTACCGGCTCCGCGCAGACAACGATCGCGCCACCAACCTCCGGCCTCATCGTCGGCTACCAGTACTGGCCGGAGCAGTTCGTTCAATTCGTTGGCACGGAGCTGCCCTATTCGATGATCGAGCTCGATGTCAATCGCGACGGCAAGACGCCGGTCTACAACGTCGTCCTCACCCAGCGTGGCCCCGAGCCCGGCGCCGACAAGCGCATCCAATACTCCAACAGCGAAGCCATCGTCGCGGCCGCAGCGGCACAAGGCAACGAGGCCCATAAGACCGAGATCGCCTTCGAGGAGGCCGACGCCACCAACACAGGAAGTATCTCCACCTTGCGGCTCTCACTCGCTGACGGTAGGCCGCTCCAGTGGCGCTTCGTGCAGGGCTCCGACATCTCCGAACAAGGCAGCGGCCTTACCGCGCTCCCCCTCATCCCGATTCCGGTCCTGGCCTATCGCGAGCAAGGCGCAGTCGCAGGGGAAGGCACTGCGCTCCAGATCGGCAACACGATCAGTATTGCCGAGGTTTGGAAGGAGATCAGTAAGCCGCCTTACTTCGTTGGCTACCGTGGCGCATACACCCAGAGTGCCCACCGCATCACCTTTGCCCCTGGCCGTGAAAGCTGGACTGTTGCATCCGGTCCGTCATCACTTGCCATTGGAAGCACCTGGGAACTCGATGGCGCACACGGCGCACACCGCACCCTCAGGATTGAGCGCGCCGACGGCAACCACTTCCTCATCTCCGCCACCGACCGCATGCAGCCGACCGTCCACTCTCTCATCGACGCCAACCGGACCGATGACTCGTGGGCTATCTCGAGCATTCGCTATTCCCCCGTGAAAGAAGGCGATAAGCATTCCATGACCTTGAAGTTTGGTACGCCGGTCGGCCCCGGTGTCCCCGGCTCTACGTTAGAACTCGTAGCAGGTAAGAAGGCCAGCATTGCAAAGGGGACGCTCACCCTCTCCGGTACGCCGATGGACCGCACCGCCTTGCTCGACATGAGCATTCCCTCGTGGCTCAGCGGTAGAGTGCTTACTGAAGAAACTACCGCTTCGACCAAAGGGTTCACGATCGAGGCCCACCTACGGCATAAGCCCTGACACCCATCAAAGACTTGAACGCAGACCCACAAGTGAGGTGAGATGCGAGCAAGGTGCATGAGGTTCGAGCGTGCATCATCTCCTTCATTTAGTGCGACGGATGGAGTTGAGCCCGGGCGCGACCAGGTTCTGGTCGATAGTAACCGCAACGTTATCGACGATATGCGTTTCGCGACGGGTGGAGAAGAGTTGGAGGACATCACGATGAGCTTCCAGCGAGGCTTGGAGCAAATGCGCGCCTGCCTGCGGGATATCTTCGCCGAGGCGGTCGATCAGGACTTTATCTCGAAAGATCCTGAGTCGACCAGTGCCTTGAACTCGTCTTTTGGGAAATAGTCCGTGGGGGTAGGCATAGCCTTGACCCGTATTAGAAGGATGGCAGGGTTCTTCGTGATCCAGTCCATGCGAACGCAGAACCAGAGAAAAGCGATCAACCGTTCGTGCTTGCTTGCGCTGCATGGTCTGCGCAGCGTTGGTCCATGAGGAATGGAACTTGGTCAGCACAGCCGGCGTCAGTTGGTCGGGGTAGACGATACCCTCTGCCGCGGCCCGCTCCTTGGACCGCGTCTCAAAGAAATACCGGCTCTCCTTAAGCGTGCCCTCGGTCAAGCGCCGGGAGCCTTCATCCTCGCGGAAGGGCTGGATGGCGTCGATGATCTTCGTGCGGATCCGGGCCTCGGGCTTGTTCGGATCCGACTCGTCTTCGAGCCTGCCGCGCAGCAACTCCGCCTTCTCCGAGCTCGCGTCCTGGCCGACTTGCGCAGGTAGGGGCCATCGGGAAGATTTCCCTGAACCCACTTGGGGCATTTGCAACGACGGTAAGAAATATCGATCTTTTTGCAGGGCGCGTAGTGGCGCGTGGAGAGCGAGAGCATAAAGACACTCCTTTCCAGGGTCAACGGGCGGACACAAAAAAAGTATAGGCCGCTGTACGATTTCTGTACGATACTCCGGGCCTTGCTCTAAGCTATTGATTCTGAATGGGGTTGTTTGGTGGACCTGATCGGGATCGAACCGATGACCTCTTCCATGCCATGGAGTCAATCAAAAGGTATGTTATAGACGGCATTGGACTTATAAACCGGCATAACCGGCTAAACCGGCGCACTTGGCATTATCTGCTGCCAATTTGCTGCCAAAACATCATTTCGGGCGATTGGGCTGATCCGTGGGCGGGCAGCCCGATTCTTGCTTATTCTCTTGATCTCCCAGCAGGTGAGGGGGGGCAACAACGATCAAGCTGCGGCTACTGGTGAAGCCTGTAGCTGGTTTCCAGACATCTGCCATTACCCAATTGAGCATCCCCAATTTTCAGTATTTATGATACTTTCAACGTATGCTGAAACTAGCCTATTCAGTGAAATCTGTTGAGCAACGAGCAAGTCAGCTGCTCGAGGACTTGCTTCGCCGTATTCCGAGTTTGGATATAGCAAAGGTGAAGATCGGCCATACAGGGAAAGATCCCGGAATCGATCTTTCCGCCCGTGTCCGAGCAAACAAGCATGAATACCATCTCGTGGCAGAGGTAAAACAGAGTGGACAACCCCGGTTCGCGCGAGACGCTATCAACCAACTCAAAGCCTATATTTCGCGCGACGAACTGAAAGCGATTCCGATCTTTATTGCTCCCTTCCTCACCGTCGCAACGCGAGAATTGTGCAGGAACGAAGGGGTCGGTTATTTGGATTTCGAGGGCAATGCTTTCCTGTCTTTTGGAACGATCTATATTGAGACTTCGACACCCGGTCGTCCTGAAGCTGAAAGGAGGGAGATTCGCTCCCTCTTCAAACCTCGATCAGCTGAGGTTTTACGAGTTCTTCTGCGGTCTCCTGGGCGAGCGTGGAAATTGTCTGAACTCGCTGAGGAATCAGGGGTCAGCATCGGACATGTGAGCAACGTAAGGAATGCGCTCAGCAATCGAGAGTGGCTTCAAAGCCAAGGTCCGGGCGTTTACTTGAAACAACCGGATTTGCTTCTCGATGCCTGGCGGGAAGCCTACCGCATTCCAGCTCTAGAAGAGCTGAAGCTGTATACGCCACTGCATGGCAAGTCATGGGAGAAAGCGCTTCGGGACTTCTTCGAGAGTCCATCCTCCTCCCGGGTAGCTCTTGCGTCGTTTTCGTCAGCTCAATGGATGGCAGCATATGGAAGGACTACGACGCAATTCCTTTACGCCGAACCGGAGACCGTGGCCGCGTTGAAGGCCTCGCTTGGCATGACGAAACCTTCTATTGGTGAGAACGTCATCGTCTGGGTTCCTAGTGATCCAGGTGTCTTCACGGATTCGTTCGTTGTGGATGGCAAAGTCCGGTGTACAAGCCCACTTCAGACCTACCTGGATCTCTCCCAAGCTGGCGAGCGTGGGCTGGAGGCTGCTGAACATCTACGAAAGGCGAGACTCACATGGCTGAAATAGTCCCATCGACACCCCAATCCGCAAACGATTATCAAGACAGAACCACAGAAGCGGTCAAATCTGTTTTGGTAGAGATTGGTCAGATTCTCGGAAGCTTCCGGGGCAAGTTTGCGATCGTGGGTGGGTCGGTTCCTTGGCTCCTTTTAGAAGATGCCGAGATGGAGCATGTCGGAACCCTCGACGTTGACGTGAGCCTCGACGCAGAAGCACTTCAGGGAGGAGAATATGCCGAATTGATTAGAGAGCTCATGTCCCATCAATACGAGCAAACCGCAGACACAAAGGACTTCCAATTGCGCCGTCTGGTGCCGGCACGAGATGGCGGCGAAGACATCGACGTACGAGTCGATTTCCTGATGCCAGCCTCCGCCGATATCAAGAAGAACCGGCCGAAGTTCATTGAGAACTTTCGCGTCCAGCGGGCCGATGGCGCAGACCTCGCTACTCAGTTCCATCAATTCGTTGCCATCGAGGCCGAGATGCCTGACGGAGGCCACAACAGGGTCGAGATTGCGGTCTGTTCAATTCCCGTTCTCTTGGCCATGAAGGGGTTTGCGATTCAGAACCGTATGAAGCGTAAAGATGCTTATGACATCTATTTCTGTGTCCGCAACTATCCTGGCGGCATTGAGACCCTTGCTGCTGATTGTCAGGAGGTTCTGGCCCAGCTGAGTGGACGGCAGGGCTACGAGTGCATCCGTGACAAGTTCGTCGCAATCGACAGCTATGGACCTACATCAGTAAAGCAGTTCGTTGAGTCTTCCCACCTACTTCAAGACTCAACGCCTGAGCAGTGGCAACAAGACGCGTTCGGTCAAGTGGATGCCTGGCTGAGAGCGATCAGACTTCGGGACTGAACCTGTATCGCAGACCGGCCGCTAAACGGAGCTACAGGAGAATACCTGACGATAAGCCGACGTCCGCGCACTAATCCGGTGCCTGTGAGCACATCGGCGGTTGTAGACCAACCGAAACCGGCGCATATATAAGCCGAGGGTCAAAGAAGCGTTTCCGCAGCTCCAAGCAGGAATGTAGATAGAAATACCGACGAACGCTACCGACTCTTTGACTTCAGACCACTCCGACCGGAACGCCGACCCGCGGAGATACCCTTCCTAAGTCCACGGCGGTGCCCTATTATTTGCGGCGAGGCGTTGTTTTTCCGCGCCGAACCGTGCAGCTCTCAAGCCCAGAAGGTCCTAAAATAAGGCAAGACGTTCAATGGCCGTATTTTGTGCCTCTCGCGTGGGTCGCATGATTGCTAACCTCCAATTCGGTTGTTCGTCCGCAAGCACGGATCACTCGTGGCGTGACGTGACTAAGGCGCCGCTCCCGCGTCGTGAGGAAGCGGGATTGTTAAATGATTAGGACGCTTCTGGTTGATGACGAACCGCTAGCTCGGGTCGGCGTGCGGGCAAGACTGGCGGCACATCCCGAGTTCGAGGTGGTCGGAGAATGTGAACAAGGGGAAGATGCTCTCGTTCAAGCCCGTTTGTTGCAGCCAGATTTGATATTCCTTGATATCGAGATGGCCGGCAGCAGTGGACTCGAAATTGCTCCCCTGCTGCAGTTGGAGGCTCAACCAGCCATTGTGTTCCTGACTGCACATCGGCAGTACGCCGTAGAAGCATTTGACGTTCAAGCGGTAGACTATCTACTGAAACCCGTCGACGAAGATAGGCTTGAGGCGGCGTTGGTCCGCGTTAAGCAGTACATCTCGTTTCGGGACATCCTGTCCCCCACTGTGCAGCCGAAGCTTGATAGAGGGGGGTCGTCATACGCAGAGCGGATCGCTGTTACCGACCGTAAACGAACCCGCATGGTCAAGATCAGCGATGTCGAATGGATCGGAGCCGCAGGAGACTATACCGAACTGCATGTTCAGGGTGCGACTCATCTCCTGCGCGAGACGCTCTCATCATTTCTTGAGAAGTTGGCCCCGAATAGCTTTTGTCGAATTCACCGATCTGCCGCGGTAAATTTGTCAATGGTTTCGGAATTGATGGCCCTCAGAAACAATGACCAATTGGTGCGTCTCACTAGCGGTAAGATTTTACGGGCAAGTCGAACGTTTAGCCAAGGACTCCGCGACGCCTTGCAAGCTGCATCGACATAGCCATGAGCGGACGGGGGCCCACATGGCATTGAATTTGATGCTGCGTATCTAGCGCTCGAAGGGCGGGGATAACCGCAGTGTTGAAGCACCTAGCTGGGCTGCGAACAGTTGTTCCCCGCCTAGATCGACATGATCCAAGGCTGGCACAGTGAGGCTTTCATCTACGCGCCGTTTCCGATAACGTCTCCGGACGGCTCGTCTCCAGCAAGATAGGGCCTCGTCAAAACGCAGCGAAGCGGCCTCCGCTCATCCGCCGATATGAACCATGGTTCTGGAAGGCTTTAGAAAGCCGGTTTCTCCGATATGGTGGCGTGCTTCTTTACGCGCAATGACGTTTCGAATGAAAATAGCGATTTCCAGGTCGCTCTTACTCCGCTTCATGACTGCATATAGGTTGTGGTCGGACTGGGAAAAAAGACAGGTTCGAAGCTGCCCGTCCGATGTCAATCGAATGCGACTGCATTGACCACAGAACGCCTGCGAAACAGGCGCAATGATACCGATCTCCCCGACTCCGTCGTCGAAGGTGTAACGCACCGCCGTCTCTCCGGGTGCATTCGGAGGCAGCTTTACCAATGGTCGATATTGCTGCAAACGGGCGATCAGCTCGGGAACTCGGATGACGGATTCGGGCTTCCAGGCGCGATCCTCTTCGAGCGGCATGAATTCGATAAAGCGAACAATGACGCCATGCTGACGGGAAAACTCCGCGAACGGAATAATTTGGTCTTCGTTGAAGCCGCGTAGAAGTACGCAATTGACTTTGATGGAGCCGAACCCCGCATCTTGAGCTGCGGCAAGCCCTCTTTTGACTTTGTCGAAGCTATTTTGAGTTCTCGTTATCCGAGCAACTGTTGCTGAGTCGACCGCGTCCAGACTGACCGTTAGCCGCGACAATCCGGCACGTTTTAGATCGTATACGTACTTTTCAAGCAAGTGGCCATTCGTAGTGATAGCCAGATCTAGCGGCGAATTGCCGCTGCGGCTACGCAGTTTGGATAAAGCACAGACTAACTCTGTCAAATCTGGCCTCAACAACGGCTCTCCGCCGGTCAGACGTATCTTCTCGATGCCGAGGTCAACGAATGCTCGTGCCATGCGTAAATAGTCGGCGATAGGCAACTCAGAATGCTGCCTTCCCTCATTACCTGTTCGGCAGTAAACGCAACGATAGTTGCAGCGGTCGGTGACGGAAATTCGAAGGTCGGTGATATGCCGTCCGTGTCGGTCCACCAAAGGGCTGAAGTCTTCAGGCAGTTGAGTTGACTCGACCGCCGACGGATTGGAAGTCATGCTCATATCTACTGGAGGAAGGAGCTCTTCGAACTTATGTTTATGGGACATGCTCATCGAGCCCCACTGGTTTCGCTGCGCAGGAGCACTGAGCTCAGGTCGAGCGCGGGTACTATCCATGCATTAGGTCGATCCATGTAGTGCCTCGATTGCGGCTTGCGAAACGGCGATGTCCTGATCGGCCGTCCCAGCGCTAGCTCCTACTGCTCCGATGACCTTTCCAGCACGCAAGACGGGAAGCCCGCCTCCGAGGATCACAACTCTACCGGCATTTGTCTGTTGAATGCCAAATAGCGGCTGCCCCGTCTGCGCAAGAGCGGCCAACTCCGAGGTTGAAGTGTCGAAAATTCGAGCAGTGACTGCCTTCCCAATGGCAAGATCAATGCAACCAATTTTAGAGCCATCTTGCCGTACGAATGCCGCGAGGTGGCCACCGGCGTCCACCAAGGCTATAGCGTAGGCTATGCCTAAACTGGTGGCCTTTGCCTCTGCCGCCGACAGCATTCGCTTTGCATCGTCGAGCGTGATCGTCTCATACGTTTGGGGCATAAATTTCCTTTTTGCGTTCATTGATGAATACGAACCACAGCCAATGGGTGCCGGGATCGCTCTAGCGCTCCAAGTCCACCTAACCGACCCTTCAGCGACGATCTCAACAGGCAAATGAGACTTTAGGCTTAGAAGTTGCCCAAATGCCTATGGATCGCGGGAACTACCACCGACCCCTCGCCGACGGCCGACGCCACCCGCTTAACAGAACCAGATCGAACATCGCCGACAGCGAAGATTCCGCAGACCGACGTCTCGAATGGCCCACGCTCTTCGGAGCCTGCGGAAGTACGAACAAAACCACTTGCATCCAGATCTACGCAATCTCGCAGCCACTTCGTACAAGGAACAGCTCCGATCATGACGTACAGATGTTCGATCGGCAAACGTGAATCCCCCTCTTCAGAACGCCATGTGATATGGCTCAGATGGTCATCGCCCTCCAAGAGCACAATCTCTGAAGATGGATGGAGGGTAATTTTCTTCGATGCCTGAATCCGCTGCACTAGATAGTCGGACATGGTGCTTGAGAGCCGCGGTCCACGAATCAGCATATGGACGTGACTGGCTTGGCCGGATATATACATGGCAGCCTGCCCAGCAGAATTTCCTCCACCTACGATCACTGCAGTCCTGCCCGCGCACGGAGAGACATCGATCGAGGTAGCGGAGTAATACACGCCTGCGCCCTCAAATCGTTCGAGTCCTTCTACATCCAGCTTCCTGTAGTTCGCGCCAGTCGCGATAACCACCGATCGCGTTGTAATGGTCTCATTGTGGTCCAAGTTGACTGAAAACGGCTCTTCCGAACAATCAATACTCGTCACAGTGCGACAGACTGCCACAGTCGCTCCAAACTTTTCCGCTTGAACCTGCGCTTGCTTTGCAAGTTCGGCTCCGGAAACCCCGCTTGAGAATCCGAGATAGTTCTCGATTCTCGAACTTGTTCCCGCTTGCCCCCCGGGAGCGTAGCTATCCAATACGAGTGTCCTCAGACCCTCTGATGCCGTGTATACAGCCGTGGCGAGCCCCGCAGGACCCGCTCCTACGACAAGGACATCCCAGGTGGCGCCCTCGCGAACGTTTTCCGATATGCCTAGCTTGTCCGCGAGAGTTCGAAGATCCGGACGTTGCAGAATCCACTTTGTACCAAATACGGCAGGAAGCGCGACATCATGTATTCCTCGCTCCTCCAGTACAGAATGGGCAGCCGAGGACTGATCGGGACTGATAACGCGGAAAGGATAGGAGTTTGCAGCCAAGAAGCGAGCCAGCCTCGCAGTTTCTCCACTCCCTTCTTGCCCAAGCAGGACCAGGCCGCCTGCGCCGGTCTGCACAAACCACTGTCGCCGTCGAAAAATGGTCTTAAGGATCACTTCACCTATTGCAGGTTCAGCTGTCAGAAATTCACGTAGACGTTCCCTCGGGACTCTGAGCAGCGTACTTCCGGCAGGCACCCGCGCTGCAACCATTGTTTCCCTCTGATTGAGAAGATTCAGTTCGCCACTGAATTCGCCGGGCTCAAGTGTGATGGAATGCTCATCTCGATCCACTGCATCTTTCCAGAAGGTCTCTAGCGTTCCGGAAATAACGATGTAAAGGTCGGCTTCGCGCTCGCCCTGGCGATAGAGCAGTGTAGAAGAGCTGTAGGTCCTAGGAGTCCCATATTGCGTTGCCCGCGCCATTTGTTCCGGCAGCAACCTCATATAGGCACCCGCAGAGAGTGAGTGTGCGTCTGTTTCAGGCTTACCTTGAAAAATTGCCATTGAACCCTCCCGGTCGGAATCCCGTCAATATGGAGGATAGGGTCGTTCTTCCTTAAGGGCTATTCCGTATTCACTGAATGCCGTGAGGCGTGCAGGGGTGCAGTCTCTCTGTGGCGTTATTCAACAAATATGGAATGGAAGATCGTAACCGGACCTCGTAGCGTTAGAAAGCTGATATTGCCCAGTACAACAGAGCGATGAGGCACAGACAGGATGTAGGTACTCACTCGTAAACGTCTTATTCAACCGGCAACCCGGACCTCGCCCTCCTGGCGTCTTGAACATTAACGTTTTCGCCTATCCAAGCACTATGAGGAATTTCATGTCAAAAGAATCGAAGCAGGGTTTGGAAGCTCTCAGGTTCAGCGATCACAACGCGCGAACTGATATCCCAACGGAATCCGTTAAGGAGATATCAGCAGCCCTCAACGTTCTGCTCGCTGATACTTTTGCCCTTTATGTGAAGACGAAAAACTTTCACTGGCACATGAGCGGCGTCCATTTTCGCGACTATCATTTGCTGCTCGATGAGCACGGCGATCAGCTTTTCGACATGACCGACTCGATCGCAGAACGTGTCCGGAAGGTCGGCGGTGCCACCTTACGATCGATCGGCCATATCGCGCGTCTCCAGAGAGTGGAGGATAACGATGCAGACTTCGTTACACCTCAGGATATGCTCAGCGAGTTGTGGGAGGATAACAAAGCACTGGTGCTCCATATGCGAAGCGCGCATACACTCTGTGATGAGGCCGGTGACGTCGCTTCGGCAAGCCTCCTCGAAAACTGGATCGACGAAGCCCAGAGGCGTTCTTGGTTTCTCTATGAAATTAGTCGCGGCTAGATCATGATGCAGTCGAGGTCTCAAGCTGACGGGAATTGAAAGGAAAGTCCATGAAGAATCGCGAAGGTATTAACCCGGATTCGAAGCCGAGCGGTACAGGCTGTGTCGAATGTCTTGCGACGGATGGCTGGTGGTTGCATTTGCGCCGCTGTGCCGAATGTGGACACATCGGGTGTTGCGACAGTTCCCCTAGCCAGCACGCTTCGAAACATGCTCAGGGATCGGGTCACCCTATCGCCGCTAGCTTCGAGCCGGACGAGGAATGGTTTTGGAATTATCGAACCTCGCAGGAGGTGCCGGGGGCGCAGCTCACACCGCCTCATGCTCATCCAGCTTCACAGCCCGTTCCTGGGCCGGCCGGGAAGATCCCTCGCAACTGGGAGTCGCAGCTCAACTAATCCAGTTTGCCGAGGAGACGTCGGTCAGCGTTGCGCTTCATAACTTTCACAAAGCATCACTAAGAACGCGTTTTCGTTTATCTCAGAGCCATCGATACCGGCCTGGCGGCGATACCCGAGGTGTTGGGGATCAGCGGGACGCAAGGCACCGTCACGCGGACGTGACGGTACCCGCGTCAATCGGGCCCAATGATTTCGGAATCTCGATGAGGTCGCTAGTCGCATGGTGCAGAGCCTCCACATCGCCTGTCCTCTGAGAAAAAACTTGCAAGAGCGAAGGCTCGTTGCACTCGGCCAAGCGGAGCGCCATGCAGACGAGTGACGCTAGTGAATCTGCCCGCATTTTCTTCATGACCCGACCTCGATGCACCTGGACGGTGTTCTCGGCGATTCTAAGCTCACCGGCTGTTTGCTTATTCAAGAAGCCGTCGACGACATAACGCATCACCTCTGCCTCTCTCGAGGTGAGAGAGAGCCAGCGACTCCGGAGGATCTCATTCTCGTGCCGAATAGTGAGAGCTGATGCATGCCGATTGAATGCGTTTTCCATCGCCTGCATCAGGCGAGAGGTAACCAAGGGTAGCGCGAGGCAATCAAGGGCGCCCTCCTTGATTGCGCGCACGCATGAAGGGATGTCGCCGTCGTCAGAAAGGAAAATGATTGGGGGAGAGAAGGTATTCGCGAGCTCGCGTTGTAAATCCAATCCAGACATATCCAATAACGTTTGTCCGATCAGTAGGCAACTCAATGCTTCTGGCTGCTTATAGGCGAGAAATGCTGATGCCGATCTGAACCACCGCGCCTCAATGTCACAGGTGTCGAGGGCTGCCTCGAAATCAATGCCCAGCCGCTGGTTGTCGGTGACGATATATGCCATCCGCGACGATTCATGTGATCGCGTCCCAATCCGATCTCTCGAATGCGGAGGCAGCGTAGTACGTGTTGGAACCGTGCTCAAGAACATCTTGTCCTACCTTGAAAGCTCCGACTTCATTGAACTAATTCTAGGATGGAAAGCCAACCGTGCGAGACCGCCTCACCGCATCCCACGCACGCCTCACCGCAGCAGCAAATTTTAGGAAGCTCCACATTAAGTTCGGCTTGAAAATCCGCAATATCGTTACCTGTTTACATGCGAACGGCATGGTCGTACAAATGCACTACTCGACGTATCCATCTCTCGCTTCAACGCATAGTCACGTGCTCGCGCACTGAGGGGAACATACTAAACACTGCTATATGGGTGTTCTGCCGGATTCGACGGACGCTATCCGGCTGAGCATGGGATGAGCTCTAGTCTCTACGTCCGCGAGGCCATGGTGGCTGATATAAACAGGCAGGCTGAACATCGAGCGAATGTCGTCATCGCGGCGCTGGACGGAAAGTGGACTGTCGGTATTCTTCTTGCCCTGCGTAAGGGCCCCGTTCGATTAGCAGAGCTTCGCCGTCTCATACCGACTGCCACAAAGAAGATGTTGATCGAAAGCCTGCGCCGTTTGGAGCATCGCGGCCTTGTAGAACGCGAAGACCTATCAACCAAGATGAAGCATGTCGAATACAAGATACCCCAAGAGATCAGTGAACAGATATTCATAATTGTGGACGGGCTCGCCTCCGTTGAGATCCAATTGCGACGGACTGAGGCGGAATGACCGAAGGTGTGCATCTGCAATAGCTCCGAGACTCGAGGGCTACATAACGATGTTAATTGCGCTGTGATTCGCGCGAGGTCAGGAGGATGCATCAAGTTCCAGAAAGATGGAATGGAGTTTGCATGAAGCTGCTCCTAGAATCAACTCGATGAAGGACTGATTCCTTGCGGAATCTAGCGGTGATCAAACGAGACCATGGACATTCGGATAGCGAGGTATTGTCTCTTATCGGCGAGCGTACTCTGTGTTCAGGCTCTTCTCGCGCAGACAACTTCGCCTACCCCGGACCAACCATGGCACTCGCGTGAAGAGAGCGACCTCAAGAGGCAAGCAGTTGCTGATCGACAGCCACGATGGGCTATCGATCCCGAGACGGTTTATACCCTTTCCGAACTGATTGACTTGGCCGAACTGCATAACCCAGAGACCCGCGCTGCGTGGGAACGAGCACGAATGCGCGCGAATGAGCTAGGCATAGCGCGCTCGCAATATTATCCGACAATTGTTGCATCAGTCTCTGCGGCCAGTCTCCGGCAACCGGCGCTCATCGGAGAGTATCTACATCGGCAGACCATCGCGATTCTGAGCCCAACCTTACACGTTGAATACTTAATTTTCGATGTCGGGGGTAGGTCAGGTACGTTGGACGTGGCGAAGGCAAACCTTTTAATAAAGGATCTCGAATTCAACGACACGCATAGACGGCTCATCTATCAAGTCGCCTCTGCCTACTTTCGATTGCTAAGCGCGAAAGGGCAACACGAAGCTGCCGTAATCAACCTCCAAAATGCTGAGATTATCGAATCAGATGCGAACAGTCGATTAAAGGGGGGGTTGGGGACTCGTCCTGATGTCCTTGAGGCCGCTGCTGCTCGGGCCCAGGCAGATTACGACCTTCAAGCTACTTTAGGTGCAGAGGCAATTGCGCAAGGGACGTTAGCGAGTGCAATGGGCCTTGCGCCCGAAACGCCATTTCACGTGTTTTCTATTGCCGATATTCCCCTGCCAACTTCAGTGGTCGATTCAGTGACAGAGGAGATCGAGCGAGCCCTTCAGCAGAGGCCAGACATGTTGGTCAATTTCGAGCGTATCCGTTCCGCTGAGGGTGTGTTAAAGCACGCGAAATCTGCATACTTCCCTTCGATAGTCTTTACAGGAGAGGGCGGTCTCACTCGCGGTTATGCCCAACAGGATCTGTATCCGGGGCACTATGGCGAAGGTGAGGTATGGTCGGCTGGCCTGTCAATGAAATGGACGCTCTTCGATGGAGCCGCGAGAGAAGAACGGATCGCCGCAGCCAGGGCTGAGAAGAAGGCAGCCGAAGCCGATCTCTACGCAATCCGCGACAGCGTCGAACAAGAAGTCTTCACGTCCTATACCGACATGCAGACCGCCCTACGGCAACAGCAGTCTTCAGCAGCCTTGCTTACCGCCTCTATGCAATCGTACGACGCTGCACGTGAGTCCTACGGGCTCGGTCTACGGAGCCAGTTAGATGTGGTTTCAGCGCAGAAGGCGCTGGCGTCAGCACGATCGCAGGAAGTGCTCGCGAGAGCCCGACTTCTGTCCCAAGTGGCCGACCTTGCCTTTCGAACCGGAGACATGATTCAAGCACAGGCGAGAGACAAGACACCTTAGAGGATCCAGATATGCAATCTTTCAAGAAATCAGTGATTCAGAGTGTCGGCCTACTTGTCGCGATTCCGTTGGCCGGTTGCACACGCGCTCCAACATTCAACATTTTAGGGTCGTACTTTCCTGCCTGGCTCCTATGTATCCTCGCCGGAATTGCAGCGGCCTCTACCATCAGCTTTTTGCTCGGAAGGTTTGGCAGGCAACATCTAGTTCGATGGACGATTGTGGTTTATCCCTGTCTGGCGGCTTCCATCGCTTTTACCCTTTGGTTAGCCCTCTTTGCATAAAAGGAACGCATATGTCTGAAGAAATTGCTGGCCGACCAAGCGGTACATCGAGCCTTTGTCTCAGCGCCGGGATCATTCTTTATTCTCTGGTCACTGGAGCGTGTGTCCTTCGACAGGTTGCCGTCAATCCACGAACCGACGACGCCGAGGTTTTTGCGAACTTCATCGGCATCGCTCCTGTAGTCAATGGTCCGATAGTGAAACTGCCAATAGCGGACAATCAACTCATAAAGGAAGGGCAGCCTCTTTTTGAGATCGATGATCGTCCATATCGCTTTTCACTAGCGCAAGCGGAATCTGAGCTAGCGTCTCTGAATGGGCAGATGGAGAACCAGCGGCGCACCATTGCTTCACTTGTAAGCGGAGTAGATGTTGCTAAGTCCGGGGCATTAAGCTCAGAAGCAAATGTAAACAGAGCCTCTGCGTCTGTAGACCAAGCGCAGGCCGACATTTCCAATGCCAAGGCTTCTGTCGATAGGGCGGATGCCGAATCCAATTATGCTTCCAATAACCTTCACCGCCTCGAACCTCTGCTCGAACGGCAGTTCGTTACGGCAGATCAGATCGATCAAGCCAGAACTACCGCCAGCACACGGTCACAGGCGGCAAAGCAAGCACGATCGCAGCTTGCCCTCGCCGAGGCAGGGCTTCGCGCGGCGGAAGCGCAAGGCACCCAAGCTCAAGCAACACTGATGCAGACACGACATCAGGTATCGCAGGCGTCCAATAGCATCATCACCCTTCGCCCGCTCTCAGGGCAACTCTCCGGAAAACAAGCAGCGATCGATACTGCTTTGTACAACCTGGAACACTGCAAAGTGTTGGCACCATTTGATGCACGCGTCACGAATCTCACAATCTCCCAAGGTGCCTACGCTCACGCGGGAGAACAGGTCTTCACACTCATCGACACGCGCGCATGGTGGGTCATCGCCAATTTCCGCGAGACGCAACTCCAACACATCAGGCCCGGGATGGACGCAGACATTTACGTCCTGTCACATCCTGATAAGCGATTGAAAGGCGTGGTCGACAGCGTAGGTTTCGGAGTAATTCCAGACGCAGATCTCATCGGCAAGCTGACCTCTGGCCTTCCGGATGTGCAGAGAACCCTGAATTGGGTGCATCTCGCATCACGCTTTCCGGTCCGTGTCCGCCTCAAAGATCCAGCACAGGACTATTTTCGACTCGGTGAATCTGCTGTTGTCGAGATTCATGGTGAAAGCTCAACTGTGGCTAAGAGGTAGCAATGGATTCCCCGACGAGACGCGAACGAGGGGTGCCCCGTTTGGATCTGCTCTTTGAGTTCTTCCGGCAAGAACTCGCGCCTTATCCGGGTAGGTGGGCGGTGGTCGCACGAATGGTCATCTCGGCAGTGCTCTGCGTGATCGTTATCGTCACTCTTAGGATCCCCTACGGCGCACCGGGCATCATCTGCGCATTCATATTGTCACGAGAAAACCTATCATCAACGGCCAAATCTGCCTTCTATTTTCTTGTGGCTTACGCGGCTTGGATTGTGATGATGCCTATCGGGGCACGAATGTTCGCATCAGTCCCAGTGACTCACTTCCTTTGGGAGGCGGCCACCGCATTTTTGTGCTTCTTCTTCCTTAAGACGTTCACATATTTTCCTCTGGGGACGGGGCTTGTTGTTGTTGCAACAACAACAATGGGGATCTGGTATCTTCCTGGACCGGCAGAACAAAATGTAGAGCTTACGCTGTGGCAGATACCTTCGACGGGCGTTGGTATCCTGATCACCCTCGCCGTCGAAGCGGTATTCCGATATTTCGCGGCAAAACCCTCAGTAGTCCAAGGAATCGGCGATCGGCTTAAGTGCATCAACGGTATGCTTGAATGCTACTGCTGCGATCAACCTATTGCGGCCGATGCGGCTCGTTCAATCACACAATACGCCGTCACCGGCACGAGCCTGCTTCGTCAGCAGGCGTCTCAAGATTCTTCAATGGGGCGCGAGGGGAAAAGAGAGGTCATCCTGACCTTATTGGTGGGTCGCAGCATAGATATTTCTGCGGCCCTTGTGTCGGGCTCCCAAGCCTGGGATCCGGTGTTGCGACAACGCGCAGAGCTTCTTCGAGAGCGGATATCGCGGATTCGAGAAGGGCTCGAGATCGGCCGCTCAACTAAGTATCCGCAAACTACGACAGGAGATCGGATATCACCTCTGTTTTCTGAACTTGAATCCACCGTTGACTTGATGGAGTCTGTCGCAGCGACCGGAGTCTCCAAGGATCTCGAAGGCGCGATGCTGAATCAACCCTCGGCCCCAGTGAATTTCGTTGTCAAAGACGCGTTCACAAATGCTGACTATGTGAAATTTGCGGTTGCAGGCACCGCGGCTTCGATGCTCTGTTACATGGTCTACGTCGGGTTGAACTGGCCGGGGATTTCCACCGCTGTAACGACATGCGCACTGACCGCACTGAACGATACCGGCTCATCTCGGCGAAAACAGTTATTGCGCATTGTGGGCGCATTGATTGGCGGCTTCGTCTTCGGTATCGGATCACAAATTTTCATCTTGCCCTATATTGACTCCATTGTGGGACTGACCATCCTGGTCGCCTGTGTCACGGCCATATCAGCCTATGTCGCAACGTCGAGCCCGCGGCTTTCCTATGCGGGTTTGCAGATGGCTTTAGCTTTCTACCTTATTAATTTCATGGATTTCACGATTCCGCTCGATCTCACGATTGGCCGTGATCGGGCAGTCGGCATACTCCTCGGCGTTGGCGCGATGTGGTTGGTGTTCGATCGGCTTTATCCTCGCCCAGCAGCTGTGCAGATGGTGCACCAATTCGCTAAAGCCACGCGTCTCGTCGCGAGTCTAACACCGGCAGGCCGAACGAGTTCAGAGGCAGCCCGGATTTACGCTCTGCGTGATCAATTTGGCGGCTTACTTGCGAGTGTGGAGGCAGAGGCGGATGCAATCACCTTCGAACAGGGAGAACTTCAATCGGCTGACTTTGCAGCACGCGGTCGCATTCGGCGCTGGCAACCGATATTGCAATCACTGTTTTTGTTGGAGTTACCCATGATGCCGTTTCCGCCCTTGGAAAAGTCTGACCAGATGCCTTCAGACGACCTACAGGTTCACAGAGCTCTGCTTGAACGTGTCTCAACAACACTGATTGATATCGCGAATCATTTGGAGATGCAGCTGAGCGGCAGGTCACATGATCAGCAGCTAAGGTACAGCGGCGAGGGCGCAATGGCTCGCGACTTAACCGTCGGACGGCCTTCAGGCGCACCCATTGTTCCATCCGCTCCAGAACCTCTCGCTACTCTGTTCAGACTGAGTACCGAACTCAAAGAAGACGTGTTCAGAGAACCGCTGTTCGATCGAGTCGTGTGAATGAGACTGCGTCGATGCCACCGCTTACTGGGGAAGAATCGCGACCTCGTCTCCGTCGTGTAGCTCCGTAAAACGGGATGCGCACTCTTGGTTCACAGCTATCGCGACGGAGCGAAGATCCATGGGTCGAGAGCCAACATCTCCAGGAGTGCGGCTAGTGTTGCTCAAGTTCCGATGCGGATGCTCTTTTGCCGGTGGCATCACGGAGACTTCCAAAAGCGAGAAGGCGGACTTCAACTTTGTCAGGCAACGCTTGCTCATTTTTACAAGGATGAATTGCGGCGAGGCACTACACGGTAATTTGATTCGATCTAGTTGAAGACTTTTCGATAAATAGTTTCTGCTTCTCTGCAATTAGCAGGATAGAGGCTTATTTAATAAGCCATGATCCCGACGACCAACTCCATACCATGTTCATTGACTCACGGGGGTGCGGTGAAAACGGGTTCGTTACGGGGGCGGTCCATTTCAGATCACATGCCAGAAAGATGGAATATCGGGTAATGAGAGGAGCCGATACATTAGTCGGGATACGCCTCTAAGTGAAGTACCTCGGAGTCCGACATGACGGAATTTGGGAAATATCTAGCTCTGGGCTTTAGCGCTCTGCTTCCCTTAGTCAACCCTCCAGCGAGTGCATTGGAGTTAATTGGGGTCGTGGGGGTCGGCGACTCAGCGCCTTACAAGGTTCTTGCGCGGAAAATTGCGATAAACACGACACTCTTTATCACCGTCGTCGGGTTAACGGGGCCATACGTCCTGCAGTTCTTCGGGATTTCCATTGAGATTCTTCAATGTATAGGGGGAGCCGTCCTTGTGGCGATGGGTTGGCAGCTCCTCAACAAGCCGGAAACCATGGATAGCGCACAAGATCCCAACCTTACGGAAGCCGCCCATATGTGTGTCGCTAACTACTGGCAGTCGAGGGCGTTCTATCCTCTCACGTTTCCCATTACGGTTGGACCAGGATCGGTTGCCGTAATGCTCACCCTCAGTGCACAGGCGAAGGGGCTCGAAATTAGCGGTCGAATTCCTGCTCTCTGTGGGCTCCTTGTTTGCGTTGTCTTGCTAAGTGCGATGGTCTACATTTTCTACGCCTACGCTCCTGCCGCCGCAAAGAAGTTCCCGGCGCCTATTGTGAATGGCGCAATGCGCATCGTCGCTTTTCTTCTAATGTGCATTGGGGCGGAAATCGCTTGGCACGGATTGCGCTCGCTTCTGTCGACGATGCGACCGTGAATAGTCGCGAGCCCTCCAGCACTCCCGTTGTTCCAGAAACATGGAATGGGAAATCGTATCCATCATCGTCATCATGTTCTTACAACCTGTGAGCAGGATTGGAGACAGCGGACCATCTGGCTGTCGAGCAACCCCAGTAGGAGGTATCCATGCAAGACAATCCGATCTCCAAAGAAGATGTTTCATTCTGGATCGACGGGCGAGGGGTGAAGGCTGTCGCTGGCTCGCAGCTGCTCAAGGCAGTCCTTGCCGTCACCGAGATTCCCCATATTTGCTATCACTCAGAGCTGATGGGCCCGATCAGAAGCTGCGACACCTGCCTTGTAGAAGTCGATGGAAAGCTGGTTCGCTCGTGCGCCGAGGATGTAGTCGGTGGATCGCATGTCAGCGTGCTATCAGAGCGCGCCAAGGCCGCGCGGGCGGCTGCCTACGACACGATCCTCGGCAACCACATGCTCTACTGCACGGTGTGTGACAACAATAACGAAAACTGCCGCGTCCATAATACGGCCGTTCAATTGCAGACCAATCATCAGCAGCATCCCTACAAGCCCAAACCATACCCAGTAGATATGTCGAATCCGTTCTACAGGTATGACCCCAGTCAATGCATTTTGTGTGGTCAGTGCGTCCAGGCCTGCCAGACCGTCGAAGTGAACGAAACGCTGACTATTGATTGGGATCGCGAACATCCTCGTGTTCTTTGGGATGGCGGCGAGCAGATCGCCGGCTCCAGCTGTGTTTCTTGCGGACACTGTGTGACCGTCTGCCCCTGCAATGCCCTCATGGAAAAGTCGATGCTCGGAGAAGCTGGCTACCTTAGCGGCATGCCCCATCAGGCCCTCGACAAAATGATCAATGTAATCAAGTCAGCGGAACCAGAGATGGGTTATGCCGCGATCATCCAAGTTTCGCAAATTGAAGCGACGATGCGTGAAGACCGCACAAAGCGAACGAAAACAGTTTGCACATTCTGTGGCGTCGGCTGCAGCTATGACGTGTGGACGAAGGATCGGCACATTCTGAAGATTGTGCCGTTGCACGGTGACGCGAACCAAATCTCCACTTGCGTCAAAGGTAAGTTTGGTTGGGAGTTTGTGAACAGCCGCGACCGATTGCAGAAGCCGCTGATCCGCGAAGGCAACAAGTTCCGAGAGACGACATGGGACGAAGCGCTGGCCTACATAGGTGGGAAGCTCAAAAAGATCAAGCAGGAGAGTGGTCCCGATGCGATCGGTGTCATCATCTCTTCGAAGACGAGCAACGAAGACAGCTACCTTATGCAGAAGTTCGCACGCGCTGTGATCGGGACGAACAATATCGATAACTGCTCGCGGTATTGCCAAGCGCCCGCGACCGAAGGACTATTTCGGACAGTCGGTTATGCAGGTGACTGGGGCAGCATCGAAGACATCCATCACTCATCGCTAGTCGTTATTGTCGGTGCGAACACTGCTGAAGCACACCCCGTCATCGCAACCAGGATTAAACGCGCACACAAATTCCACGGGCAAAGATTGATTGTTGCTGATATCAGACGTCATGAGATGGCAGAGCGCGCAGATATCTTTTTTCGTCCACGCCCTGGAACCGACTTGGTTTGGATCTCTGCGGTCGCGAAGTATGCCTTCGATCACGGACTGGAGAAGAAGGAGTTCCTGGCGCAGTGGGTCAATGGGGTTGATGAATACCGAAAGAGCCTTGAGCCCTTCACGCTGGAGTACGCCTCCCGTATTTGCGAATTACCCACTGACACGCTGGAAGCGGTGGCAAAAGAGATAGCGACGGCGGAAAGCGTTTGCATTCTTTGGGCAATGGGTATCACGCAACATTCGCGGGGTTCCGACGCGTCAACCGCTATTGCGAATCTCCTTCTTGTGACCGGAAACTGCATGAAGCCGAACGCCGGGGCTTACCCTCTCCGCGGGCACAACAATGTCCAGGGGGCAGGCGACATGGGAGCGATGCCTAATTCCTATCCCGGCTACCAGCATGTGGATGTTCCAGAAAATCGGGAGAAGTTTGAGAAGTCTTGGGGTGTCCAATTGCCTGGCGCCATAGGCATGAATAACCACGAAATGGTCGATGGCATGTTTGATGGCAAGATACGGGCTCTCTACCTCGCCGGGGAGGACATGATCTCTGCAGATTCAAATGCAAGCAACGTTGCCGCGGCATTTGGAAAGTTGGACCTCTTCGTAGTGCAGGACATTTTCTTCTCTGAGACATGTCGCTATGCCGATGTGATTCTTCCCGCTGCACCTGCCCTAGAGAAAGACGGAACCTTCACAAACACGGAGCGCCGTATACAGCGGTTTTATCAGGGACTGCCGGAACTTGGCGACAGCAAAGCGGACTGGAAGATCACCCAATTGCTCGCGAATGAGATGGGAGCAGGCTGGAACTACGACCACCCGTCGGAGATCATGGCAGAACTCGCGTCGCTTGTCCCGCTTTACGCTGGTGTCAACTATGACCGCCTTGTTCAATACGACACCTTGCAGTGGCCCGTGAGCGCAGATGGCAAAGGTCAATCTTTGCTCTATACCGAAGGTTTTCCTTTCCCCGATGGGAAGGCAAGGTTCTGGCCACTGGAATTTCACGAGCCGGCAGAGGCTCCTGATGCTGACTACGACTTGCTTCTCAACAATGGTCGTGAGATTGAGCACTTCCATGAAGGAAACATGACGAATTGTGTGCCTGGGATTCACCAGGAAACTCCCGAGCGCTATCTGGAAGTTTCTCCGGAACTCGCAAAATCGCGCGATATCGCAACGGGTCAGTGGCTGCGAGTAGAGAGTCGTTGGGGGGCTCTGAAGGTGAAGGCGCTCATAACGGATCGGGTTGCCGGCAATCAGGTCTTCCTTCCTCTCACGTCACAAGAGGGCCCGGTCAACATCTTGACCGGACCGCACTTAGACGCGGCTACCTTTACACCTGCCTACAAAGAGACGGCAGTTCGTATTCAGGTCCTTCCTGACAAGGGAACGAATCCCGTCACAAAAATCAGCTTCCGCTACTCGGGCAAACCGACTCCTCAGCCCGGGGTCGAGATCGAACGGAAATGGGCGCGAGATGACTATCGCTTCCCAGATCCGCTGGGCCTAGTTCAAATCTGCCCGACAACCAAGCACGGCGGAAAAGGAGACTGACTTATGGCCCAAGCCGTCGACTTTCGCCAATTCACGCCCGAGAATTCGCGCGATGATCTTGCGCGGCGCATCCATGAGATTCCGACTGAGCACGCAGACGCTCTGTTGGCGGCGGTCGCCCTGCTGCAGAAATGTCACGATGCTGGGTTGCTCTCGCTCGCCAGCGGATTGATCAGTGCCGGAAGCACCATCATCGATCACCTCGCAGACGTGGCCGACTCTCCGCAGGCCGTGACCGCACTGCGTACAGCGCTCATTTTCGGCAACATCTTGAACACGCTCGATCCCGATGAGCTGCAGAAGGCTGTGAGTGTCAAGGAAAAAGACGTCTCGATCTGTCGCATCGTCAGGGGAGCTCTCTCGAAGGAGACGCGTCAGATGGCGATGATCGGGATAAATCTGATGAATGTTATCGGGAAAGCCTTCGCCAAATTGAACGCCGCTTAACGATCGAATGCCTGCGGCGAGCGTTGTCTTCGTATTGGGGCAGATGCGTGATGATCGCTGAAGTAAGCCGGACCTCAAAGGAGCACTATGAACACGAGTCTGACGGATCCCGCACTTTGGAGTCGGTTGCAGTTTGCATTCACCATTATCTATCACTACCTCTTCCCACAACTCACGATGGGTTTGGCATGGTTCTTGGTCTACTGGAAATGGCGTGCCTTCAAGACCGGGGACGAAGAGTACAACAAGGCTGCTAGATTCTGGGCGAAGATCTTCGGACTCAATTTTGCCGTGGGGGTCGTCACTGGAATCCCCATGGAATTCCAGTTTGGAACGAATTGGGGTGGATTTGCCCGCCACGCGGGCGGAGTGATCGGGCAGACGCTCGCAATGGAAGGGATGTTCGCGTTCTTCCTGGAGAGCGCATTCATCGGAGCACTGATTTGGGGGGAAAAGCGTCTCGGGCCGCGCAATCATTTCTTCGCGGCCATCGCAGTCGCACTTGGAAGCTGGTTATCGGGATTCTTCATTCTGGTGACGAACGCATTTATGCAGCATCCGGTTGGCTATCGCGTAGCGTTAGACGGCACACTAGAAATTGCGAGTCTGCGCAACTACCTCTTCAACCCTTGGGCATTCGTACAACTCGCACACAATCAAAGTGCTGCGCTCGTCACAGGATCCTTCGTAGTTGCCGCCGTCGGGGCATACTACGCGCTGCGTCAGGAACATCCAACGCAGAGCAAGCTTTACCTGCGAGGGGGGACGTTGGTCGGACTGGTGGCGTCACTCCTCGTGGCAGGCCCCACCGGGGACCGGCAAGCCAAAATGGTCGCGCAGTACCAGCCTGTGACTCTTGCCGCGATGGAAGGTAAGTTCGTTGGGAGTTCGCGGGCGGGCGTCGCTGTCATCGGCCAACCGAATGTCGCCGCGAGGCGCTTAGATAATCCGATCGAATTCCCTGATGCTCTCAGTTTCCTCGCCTACGGGACGTTTACGAGCTACGTACACGGCCTCGACGAGTATCCGCAAAGTGTTTGGCCTGACAACATTGAGCTCTTGTACTACGCGTATCACCTCATGATTACATTCGGGGTGATGTTTATCGCGTTGACGGCATTCGCGACATTCCAAAATTGGCGCAAGCGCCTCATGTCTACCACATGGCTCCTCTGGATAATCCTTTTAGCATTTCCCTTCCCCTACATTGCCAACACTCTCGGATGGATGACGGCAGAGCTTGGCCGTCAGCCGTGGCTGCTCTACAACATCTTCCGCACGAGCGAAGGCTACAGCAAAGTTGTGAGCAACGGCGACGCCACGTTTACATTGATTGGCTTTGTCGGCCTCTATTTTGTGCTCGGCCTTGCGTTTCTCTATTTGGTCGGACGCGAGATTGAGCGTGGCCCAGACGGGCAACAAGCAAAAGAGCTAGCCGAAGGAACTGCACTGACCGCCACCCCAGGAGGCAAGACGCTCGCATGATAACCGCATGGTACGTCATCGTCAGTCTGATGTTGATCATCTACGTTGTTCTGGATGGTCGCAACTTCGGGGCCGGCATGCTTCACAGATTTGTCGCGAGGACACCAGAGGAGCGGCGTCAGGTGATCGCGGCTATCGGGCCACTATGGTCATGGCATGAGGTGTGGCTCGTCGGTTTTGGGGGGACCCTGATGGCGGCGTTTCCCCGCCTGATGGCATCGGCGTTCTCGGGCTACTATCTCGCGCTCTTCTTAATTCTCTATTGCTTGATCCTGCGAGGCGTTTCCCTCGAAGTTGGCGGGCACACCGAAGATGGTCTTTGGCAGAAGCTGTGGGATTTCGTCTTTTCAGCCGCAAATTTATTGCTTGCTGTGCTTTTCGGCGCAGCGGCCGGTAATGTTGGACGCGGTGTGCCGATTGATGCGAACGGCGATTTCTCCATGGCATTTTTCACAAACTTCCGCGTACGTGGCAACGTGGGGCTTCTGGACTGGTACACGGTCTCCGTTGCACTCTTCACAGTGGTCTTGCTTGCTGCTCATGGAGCAACTTACCTTGAGCTGAAAACAGAAGGTCCGGTACACGATCGCAGCGCATCTTACGCCAGGCAGCTTTGGCTTGGGGTTTTACCGCTCCTCGTTGCTGTCTCGTTCGAATCTTGGATAGTGCGTCCTGCGGTGCTGCATAGTGCTCTTCGGAATCCTCTGTGCTGGGTAGGAGTGGTCGTCATCGGAATCTCTGGATTAGAGCAATTTCATGATAGCTGTACCCAGTTGAGGGTGAGTCTGAACCAAGCTTGTGCGTTTTCTGGGGAGATTTGCTGAAGGGCTTGTGTAATGGCTTGGTCGAGGGCTTGGTCGGTCCTGGCTT
>JAMFSC010000010.1 GCA_026225095.1 bacterium | reverse complement strand
CTCGCCAACCGAACCATCCAAAGCCTCGGACAACTCACCCCATCCGCCTACATCGCCCGCAAGGCAACCTAACCTACCCGACTCACCACAACGCCGTCAACCGTGCGTTTTGCCGGACGCATACGGTCGAACGACGTCTATCACATGCTCAATAGTGGGAACGGAATTCTGGGCTACCGTGTTCTGACTGCCAGTGGAAAGATCATCTACGAAGGCCGAGTGGCATTTAGCGGCAAGGGGCCCTACAAGGTGGTACCGACAATCATTGAAGGCCCGTTCGTCAATATGCCGGCTCCGACGGACGTCGTCGTGTCCTACGAGACTTCAGTGCCGGTGAGGACGACCATCTCGGTCAGTGGCAAGACGTTCGCCGACGAATCCCCCGCAACGCACCATGAGATCGCCATCACGGGATTGACGCCGGACAAGAGCTACGATTATCTCGTGAATTATGGAGAACGCAGCGAGAAGCACAAATTGAGGACAGCTCTGGCCGATGGAAGCAAGAAACCTTTTTCCTTCGCCTTCACAGGTTGCACCCGCTCAATCATCGCCGGAGGCGAACGCGACTTCACTGGGGTCAACTACCAGACGACCCGCGCGGCCATGGCCTCCGCCGTCGATCGGAAAGTGGCCTTCGTACAGGAGTTCGGAAGTCAGACGACAGGGGGAAACACCAGCGGCGATGGACACCTGCTCGAACTCGCCAACTACAAGCGCGCCCTTGAGCCTTTCTGGGCGACGACTCCCGTCTACCAGATGATCGGCGATCATGAATGGAACAAGGCAGGCTTTGCGGCGGACTCCGTCAGCAAGCAAGCCACCGCAGTAGACCAGTTTCCATATGCCACAGAGTCGGGCGAAGCCACGTTCGCCAAGGCCTTCGTAAGTCCGACCAACGGCCCGGACAGCGAAGATGGTGCCAGCTACGACCCCAATCCAAATGCACCGGGGGACTTTCCCACGTATAAGAAGAACGTCTATTCGTATACTTACGGCAACCTGGGAAGGATCGTGTTGAACTCGGAGTATTGGAAGTCGCCGGACCCAAAGATCAGCGGTTCCATCGAAGGCTACGTTATGGACCAACAGCTAAAATGGCTGGGAGAGCAGGTGCAGAGGTTCGAAAAGGATCCGAAGATCGACCATGTCTTCATCAACATGCATAGTGCGATGTTTCCTAACGGAGACCACGCAGACGCGGGCATGTGGTACAGCGGGAACAATGCCAAGCGCGCCAATGTAATGGGCGTTCCCAGCGACAAAGGCATCATCGAACGGCGCGACCAGATCATCGATGTGGCCATCAATCACAGCAAGAAAGTAATAGGATTTCTGGCTGGCAGCGAACACAATTTTTCACTGCTTGAAGTAACGCCAGAACTGAATATTTATCCCGATGGCTATACTCCCGCGAAGCTGAAACGGAAGCGGAAGTTCTTCTTCGTTCAAAGTGGCGGCGGCGGAACCTATCCATATTCACTCATGAACAACAACCCTTGGGTGGACAAGTTTCAATACTTTTCTGTAATGAACTCAATGGCAATCATGCATGTCAACGGCCCGAGCGTGACTCTCGATGCGTACAATCCGGAGACCTTTGAACAGATCTGTGAAGGTGTGAAGTTGCGATAAATCTCCGGGATAACCCGCGTCAATGCCCGTCGCAATGTGCGCGGGCGTTGGCGTCTGTGTAGTCCCTATCAACTCTGCTGGTGCCTCCGCTTAGCGGAGAAATCGCTTATCATTTTCCCCGATTGCGGACCGGCCATGCCCATTCGCGGCACCAGGTAAAACTTCAAAGTTCGTTCTGTTAACGACGTGGTCTTCCCGATTTTTGTACCCAATAGTGTTACAACTATAGCTACAAAAACCGAGCTCAAACTCGTGACGCTACTCTTTTCAATCCTTCTTGTTCTGAACCCGTCCCATCAATCCGTCAGCCCAGGCGATGAAGTACCTGAAGTTCGGCGCATCCGTATGCCCGCCGTCATCCTGCCGCCACGCCAACTGTCCATCCAGCAAGCCCTCATTGACCGCCGGCATCTTCGCCGCGTGATAGTCACTCGAGACACTCCGCCCCTTGGCTCCAAGTAGCGCATACACCGGCTGTGCCGCTACGGTGGCCATAAAACTTCCTCGCTGATCCAGCCACTTCGAGTCTCCATGCTCCGGAATCCCGTAGCTTACAAACACCAGCCGCGGCGCGCACAGCGCAATCAACTCCGGCGAGTCCACCGGCAGATCCCCGGCCGTCTTGGCTCCAAACGCCGCCTCGCTGGCCCCGTACTTCATAAAATTTCCCGCCATCCAGTAGTACTCACCCCCCGTCAAATTCTCCAACTGCTCTCCCCACACCCGCCGGCTCGGCTTCACTCCACCCTCTCCCGAAGAGCCAATCAGCCCCATGAAGAACCGCGCGTCGTAGGCCTCTGTCAGCAGCGCCGCCTTTCCGTACCGTGACACGCCCTCAATCCCCACATGTTTTGCATCTACCGCTGAATCCGTCTCCAGGTAATCCAGCCCTTTACTCGCGCCCCATGCCCAGGCACGCAGCCCGCCCCAATCCTCTGGTCGCCGCGCCTGTCCCTTGTTCACAAGCCCGATGATCCCCCGCGTTGCCCCAGCGCCATTACCCGCCTGCACGCTTGTCGGATTCAGCAGCGCGTACCCCCACCCATCCGCAATCAGTTGCTCGGTTGACGGCCGATCGTTGGACGAGCCATTCACCCCTGGGGGCGCCGTCGGCAGTGGCGGCCTGTAGGGCCCAAATGGCCACGGCCCAGGCACCGCCGTCATCGGCTCATACGCCGGATACTGCTCAAGAATCGATCCCAAGGACGGATCACTCGCCAATAAGATCTTGCGCAGCGCTTCGTTCAGGGTCGCCATCTCAGCGGGGGTCGGCTGCGCCGGTGACGGCAGCGTCGCCGGCCCAAACATCATCAGCACAGGAACCGGCCCCTTCGCATTCGTCGGAGTCACAAGCACCATCTGGATATTCACGTCAATCGACGGATACGCGGTGTTATCGACATGTCCTACGAGCCGCTTGGCTACCACTGGCACGCGCCCCACCAGCTCGTGATCCACCAGTTTCACCGTCCAAGTCACCTTCGGCACATTCCCTGGAACCCTCCCATATATCTCCCGATCGAAATCCTCCACGATCTCCGGCCGCCGCTGCTTCCACCACATCTCCGCCGTCGTGACTTTTCCCCCATTCTTCAGCGTCAGCGCATCGGGATAATCAGGCCACGGATTCGCCTTTGCCTCGTCATAGTTTGCATGATTCGGCGCGTTCTCATCTCCGCTGGGCCCTGGTCGCAGCGTCTTGATCCCGAGCTGTTCCATCATGTTCTGATGGTCCTGCTCCTGCGTCCAGTTCACCGCAGGTGGCGGCAGCTGTTTCTGCGGCTCGGCCCCAAACTGTCCCCATCCCGGCCCTGCCCAGAGCAGCATCGCCACCGCAACCAGCCAATCGAAACGCTTCAGCATCTGCATCCCGTCCCCTTTACTCTCCGCCGCAAACCGATCAGCGAGGTGTGCGCAAGATGCTACCTGAAACAACCGACCTATCGCTGTAATTTAGTTTTCCACTCAAGCTAGCGATCGCGTCAACGAAGCCCTGCGCCCCGAGTAGACGTCCGACGCGGCCGCCCCCGAACCGCGCATCGAAGCGACTTCCTACCCCGTAGACCGCCCCTCAGGCGAACCTGATATTTTTATTTCGCTTAGGCGAAGATCTCCCAGACGCGCCGGTCCGGCTAGAAGGAACCTCCCTTCAAGCGGCGCAATCGTTCGCCGCTGCTCTTCGAAGTGCAGAAACCGGCCTGTCCCACAGAATCCACCCAGTGCGTCAACAGCCTGGACGGAAGCTTCTTATGCGCGATCGACTTGGCATTCGGCTGCAGTTCTTCCTCGTCCTCGTCGTGCTGTTCGGGGGATTCTTGGAACGTTCCGAATCAGGACGGCCTCGATAGGATCACGCAATTCAAGGTAGTGGGGGGAGCTGTTCAGGGATAGTGTGGAGGGAGAGAGGTGTTCGCCACTGTGGTGCGCAGCCTCCATGTTTGTAGCTGGAAATTCTGCGGTCCAGGGCGATGTTAAATCCGCTCCCGACTCGGATGCTGGCATAAGTTTGCTTTCGGCGAGTCCTCTTTTGCAGCCTTGGCCTTGCGAGTTTCACTTGTCTCATTCGTGCTTCGGTGCATCACTGCCAACAGCTATGCGAGACATCCCACTCCCACGCTGAATTCGGCGCGAAGGAGGCACCGGGCTGGGGCTTGTACTAGCCCCACAAGCTCTATCCGCGTGCCACGTGGCCTACTCAGCAGTTTGATTGCACTCCGATGGCGTTCGTTTTCGAGTAGCGGCCCCTCGACCTGGACCCGGCAACGCCAGGCTCATCGCATGGCCATGATGAACAGGCAGGAGCAATGAGCAGCATGTTGGCGGATGGGAACAGAGAACCATGAGAGCTTATCTACGAATCTTCCTCATTTTGTTCCTTGCCTGCATCATGATCGCCGGAACAGCGACGGCATCGGCGGCAACGATTCTGATTGTCGCGGGCACCGATAGCTATGCGCACACCGCTGCAATTAAGCTGAGCGCCGATCTCTCGGGAAGCAACACGGTTACGATCGTCCAGACAGGGGTTCCCGTGTCGCTCGCCGGATATACGGCGATCTATGACGTCCGATATCTTGCCGCGCCGGCCTTTACGGCAGGCGAACAGACACAGTATCTCGGTTTTCTGAATGCTGCTCCGGGCAATACGATTTTTCTAATGGGCGAGAATCAGAGCTTCGGGGCACGCAACCTGCCAGTGAGCGCCTTCATTGCGCTCGCAGGAGGAGGGACGATCGCGGCTCCCGTGGGGAGTTCGGCCAACGCGGAGACCCTCGATCCACTGTTCGCCATCACACCCAACGCCATATCGACGGTGAAGTTTCAACAGTGCGGAGTAGTGACCTCCTCGGGGACAGGTAAATTTGGCGCAAAGGAAGCCAATGGAACTTCCGGGTGCGTGCTGTATTTCAGGCCAGGAAAGCTGGCCAACGCGCCCGGGGGTGCGTTGGTGGTGGTCTACGACGTTGATTTTATTGCGGGCGCCGCAGCTCAGGGATCACCCGGCAACGAGGTATCGTTTCGGCAAAACATGGAAGAATTCGTTGCGACCGGTGGGGGGGGCAAGCCCCAGTTGCTGGTTGTCGCAGGTACCTCTGCGTTGGCGCAGCAAGCCGCGAGCACGTTGAGTACGGATCTCTCCAGCCAGTACCAGGTGACGACTGTCAATTCCGGCGTTCCGGGTTCCCTGGCGAACTACGCCCAGATTTACGATCTGCGATACGACGACTCCCCTGCCCTTTCCGCCGCGGAGGAGAGTCAATATGCGGCTTACCTGAACGCAGCGAGCGGAAATAGCCTGTTTGTGCTGGGGGAAGGATCGGGAGCGTCGGATGCGCACAACCAGGCGATCAGCGGCCTGATCACACTGGCGGGAGGTGGAGCGATTGTTCCGCCGGCTTCGGATGACAGCACCTCCGAGACCTTGAAGGTGCCTTTCAACACCACGCCCAACGTAATCTCCAGCGTGCAATTCACCGCTTGTGGCCTCGCCACCTCCTCGGGGAGTGGGTCGTTTGGGTCCACCGTCGCCGATGGATCTGCTGGGTGCTCGCTCTACTTCCCTCGGGGGACTCTCGGCAACGCACTCGGCGGGTCGATGACGGTGGTGTACAACAGCGGCTTCCTGACCTCCGCGCCGAATCAAGGCGCCCTGAACGAGGTATCCTTCCGCGCCAATATCGAGAACACCGTCAGCCAGGGCGGAACGCTGGCTGGTCCCGTTGTCCCAACCGTTGTCCTGACTTCGTCTTCAAACCCATCTCCCCCAGTGAGTCCGGTTATCTTTACCGCCCGCACCTCGTCTACGCCTGCGGCTACGGGATCGGTGACCTTCTATGAAGGATCCACCCTTTTGGGAACGGAACCGCTCTCAAGCGGTGTCGCCAACTTTACGAGATCGACGTTATCTACGGGCGTCCACTCCATCGTCGCCCGTTACGGAGGCGATGCGAACTTCGCAGCAGCCCTCAGCAGCGAGATCTCGCAGACAATCTCCCAGACGACCCCGTCCGTGAGTTTCTTTCTGCCGTCCACCATCGTCTACGGAACCAGCCTGAGCAACCTGTTGATCGCTTCCGCCACCAGCGCTTCGACGATCGTCCCCGGCACCTTCGTGTTCACGGCAATACCGACAGGCGGAGTCGTCACCTCCGCCACCGTCTTTCCTGCGGGTAGCTACGATGTCACTGCCAACTTCACCCCGACCGACACATCCACCTACACCACGGCGACTGGAAGCGCTTCGATCACCGTGAGCAAGGCCACGCCGACCATCACATGGGCGACCCCATCCCCCATCGCGTATGGAACGGCGCTTGGAGCAGCCCAGCTGAACGCCAGCTCCGGAGGGGTTGCCGGAACGTTCGTCTACTCCCCGGGCACCGGAACTCTTCCCGGCGCAGGCGTCTCGACTCTCGCAACTGCGTTCACCCCAACCGACTCGGCTGACTATGACCCTGCGTCGGCAACCGTGTCCTTGACGGTGACCAAGGTGTCTCCAGGAGTCACATGGGCAACACCTTCACCGATTGTCTATGGAACGGCGCTCACAGCGTTGCAGTTGAACGCCAACTCCGGAGGGGTTGCTGGAACGTTCGTCTACTCCCCGGCGGTCGGAACGATCCTGACCACGGGCACGCAAGTCCTTACAGTCACCTTCACCCCCACAAGTTCGACCAACTATCTTCCCACGACGCGGACTGTGAGCTTGACAGTGAATCCAGCATCGGTCGTGGCCACGCTGACCGCGAGCCCCAACCCATCGACGCTGCAGGGTGCGGTGACCTTCCAGTCAACGTTTGTTTCGCCCGTAGGAGCACCAACCGGTACGGTCAGCTTCAAAGACGGCAACACGGTGCTTGGCAGCGCGACCCTGTCCGCAGGCAAGGCCAGCTTCGCGACTTCCGCGCTGACTGTTGGGACCCATACCATCACTGCGGTTTACAGCGGCGACTCGAATTTCGTCGGAATTGCAAGCGCCGCACTCTCAGAGATGGTTGTCGATTTCGGCGTGGCGCCTGGCGCGGGATCGGGTGCAACCAACGGACCAACCCAGTCCATTCCCCCGGGCGGAACGGCAGCCTATGATCTTTCCATCGTTCCCACCGCAGGGACGACATTCCCTGCCCCGATCATTCTGAACGTTGCCGGATTGCCACCGGGTGCAACCGCAACGGTTGCCCCATCCACGTGGGTCCAGCAGAGTCCGACCATATGGACCTTCCCTGCGAACATGCCTCTGGCGAACGTAACTCTATCGATTAAACTACCCTCCCAGACCGCGCGAGTGGGCGCGATGCCGGGCGCGTTTGAAACACTGAAGCCAGTCTGGCTGGGATTCTTACTCCTTCCATTCGTGGGCGTACTGCGCCGCAGCAGAGACCGTCTTGGCAGCCGACGTGGTGGCCGGACACTCCTCCTGCTCCTCGTGTTGTCGGGAGGTTCTGCCCTGTTGGCGGGATTGAATGGATGCGGCTCCAATAATGGCTTCTTTGGCCAGCCTCCACAGACGTATTCGGTCGTCGTCACTGCCTCGACGGGGAGCCTGTCGCGTTCCACCACCATCATCTTGACGGTCCAGTAACAAGGGGAGAGCTTGAATGCGAATCTCAATTTGGGGAAAGATGCTCTTGCTCGGAATCGGCATGACATCGGCGTTTACGGTATGGGGACAGACGCAGGAGCAGATCCAGTCGCCGGCTTCGCGGCTCGACGTGGCCGTAACGTTTGACATGACACGAGCGACCGTCGTTCCAGGCAGTAACTTCTGGATGCAGGGCGGGAGCATTCAGCTCAAGGGGCAGTTCTGGCGAGGGCTTGCGGAGGTGGCCCAGGTGACGGGGCATCATACATCGGACATCCATGGAAACGGGGTGGGGCTCGATCTGATCACAGCGACCTTCGGGCCGCGCTATACGCTCGCGCCGAAACATCGTCGGGTTGAGATCTTCGGCCAGGCTCTGGCTGGACAGGCCTGGAGCATGAACACGGTCATTCCGTACGCGAATGCCACGAAATCAAGAGCGACCAGCCTGGCGGTTGAGGTGGGCGGAGGTCTCGATGTTCCGTTGAGCCATCGTCTTCTGCTGCGTGCCTTCGAGGCCCACTGGCTCTACACGCAGATGCCGAATGCCGGGAGCAGCGCACAAAACAATCTTCGTCTCGGCGCGGGTCTGGTGGTGCGCTTTCCCTGATTTTCATCGGGGCGTTGAACGCGGCGCTCTATGTGGCCGAACAGGGCTGTAAATGGCGTGGTCTGCCGAGGCGTATCGGCCGCTGGCACAAGCCCTCTATGCGGCTTCCGGAACTCGAGTTTTCAAAGCGACTCGGATATCCGAAGGTCTCGTCTCCTCTTCCAGTCTTCCAGGATAAGAGGACCACTCCGCGTCGCTAGACTGGAACGTAGGCCATAACCTCTTGCTCGATCATACCGGAGTGGAAGAAGCTTTCGATTCTCATCGCCAGGGCGCTGGTGATTTCCTGCCCTTTGGCAACGAGAAGCACTCCATTGATGTTCCTGATCTCCTGGTCGAGGATCATGCCAGCTCCTAGTTTAGAAGCCGGTACCTTTCTGAGTCGCTTCGCCGCCCCATCCGGTTCGAGATCCAGAAGCGCGTCCGCCAGACTGGAGTCGAACTCGTTCTCACGATCCCGAATGCGTGAAAGGGCCTCGTGCTTCGATCCGTATTTCAGTCGTAACTCCTCGAAGACGATGGCCATCTTTAGAATCTTGGCACCAAGCACCAACTCCTTCGGCTGGTAACCGGCCATCCCCGTCTCCGGCTCGCGTATGTCGCGCTTGAGTTGTTGGCCTATGATCCACGCTGTCGCTTCGAGCCGAGGAATGTTCTCCAGCAATTCCATTGCAGCCAGGGGATGCGCGTTGAATGACACCTGTTTATCCGCCTCCAGCTTTACCCCGGTATAAGCCTGCAGGAGGAGCTCGGTGTCGAGCGTGATGCAACCAAGTTGGGAGAGCGTGCCCGCCGCCTCGATGCTCCATGTTGAGGGCAATGTGAATTTGCCGGCAATATGGCGAACGTAATGTGCTATCCGCATCGACCTGCCGAAGGCTTCTGGGCTTGCGGCGCTTAGGACATCGGCCAATACCTTGATGCTTCCCATCAGCGTCTTTTCGAGGAGCGCTCTTTCGCCCGTGATCAGTTGATACTGCTTGATTCCGGCTGTAATAGCGGCTGTCAGTATCTCCGGTTCACAGGGCTTGGTGAGGAACCGGAAGATATTGCCTTCGTTGACCGCCTGGATCGCGGCGTTGAGATCGGTGTAGCCGGTAAGCAGCATCCGCACCGTATCTGGAGTATCCTGGCGAACTTGACGAAGGAACTCCGCTCCGTTCATCACGGGCATTCGCATGTCGGAGATCACGACGGCGTACGGGGTATTGTTCTTGATGGACGCGAGTGCTTTGGCTGCACTGTTCGCAATATCGACTTCAAACTCGGGATAGAGGATGCGCCGGTAAGCGTCGAGAACGGCGGGTTCATCGTCGACAAAAAGGATTCTCTCGGCCATGGTGCTCCTCGGGCGGTCAGAATAGCAGCCGAAGCGGTGGCCCACGCATTTCGGATCGAGCCGTCAGCTGGAATGCCCATGCGCGCTGACGAACTGATACCCGTATCCTATCGCCGCTCTAGGCTGGATCCGCAACGTTTCATCTCAGTTCAATTAAGATAGGTTCCAAATCGAATGTTTCGCCGGTCTGTGCCGATAAGGTACTCCATGAGAACACATGGATCCGTGGTTGTGTGCCCCCAGTGAGTGGAACAGCCTTCCTCGCAGGTTCCTACGATTACCGTCTCGTCGTCCTCTCGGTCATCATCGCCGTCATCACGAGCTACGTAGCGCTCGATTTGGCTGGCCGTGTTTCGGCGAACTACGGGTTCTCCCGCGCAATGTGGCTGCTGGGCGGAGCCTTCGCGATGGGAAGCGGCATCTGGTGCATGCACTACACCGGAATGCTGGCCTTCCGCTTGCCTGTCTTAGTTTCCTATCACATCCCAACAGTTCTCGTTTCCCTGTTAGCCGCGGTCCTGGCCTCTTACATTGCCTTGTACGTCGTCAGCCGTGACCGATTGACACCAGCTCACCTCGCCGGGGGGAGCGCCCTGATGGGCGCAGGCATATCCACCATGCACTATACCGGCATGGCTGCGATGCGTCTCCCCGCTATGCACAGCTACAACAAGGGCGTGTGGGTGCTCTCGGTCGTGCTCGCGATGATCCTCTCGTTCGCCGGTCTGTTGATCCTTCACGATTCGGGGACCGCTTCGCGGAGCTGGAAGCGCAAGATCGTTGCCGCGATTGTCCTCGGTTTCGCGATCCCGATCATGCACTACTCCGGAATGGCAGGAGTGCGGTTCATTCCCATGGCAATGCCGGATCTGTCTAACTCGTTAGACATTTCGGGCCTGGCACACCTGGGTATTCTCGCTGTAACGTTTCTGGTGCTCGGGTTCGCACTGGTCACCTCGCTGGTGGATCGCCGGTTGTCAGCGCAGCAGGTCATGCTGGAGAGTGAACGCAAGATCCTGCGCACCCTCATCGATAACATTCCCGACCTGATGTATGTCAAAGACACCGAAGGTCGTTTTGTCGTTGCAAACCTTCAAGCCGCCCTCTGGGTCGGAGCCAGTTGTTCGGAAGAACTTATAGGCAGGACAGAGTTCGAGTTCCTGCCGCCGGAGAGAGCTGCCGCGTCGCATGAGAACCAGCAGAGAGTCATGTCCTCCGGTCAGGCGATGTTCAACCATGAAGAGATGATCCTGGATTCCTCGGGAAAAGAGACACCGATGCTCACCACAAAGGTCCCTCTTCGGGACACTCATGGGCGCATCACCGGCGTTGCGTGCGTTAAGCGCAACATCGGCGAACGAAAGAAGGCAGAACAGGCTCTCGAAGCCGCAGAGCGAAAGTATCGTGGGATGTTCGATCAGGCACTGGTCGGAATCTTTCAACTCGATCCCGATGGCCGTCTGCTGACCCTCAACGCCTCCATGGCGCACTTCTTACTCTACGAATCCCCTGAAGAGATGCTCGAATGCGTCAAGGGTCCGCTATGGCTCACCGCGGTATCCCAGGCGCGAAACGGCGAGTTCCTGATTGCGATGGAAGAGTTCGGGCATGTAAGGGCCTTCGAACTGGAGGTCTTCCGGAAAGATGGCAGCAAGATCTGGATCTCCGCCACGGT
>JAMFSC010000073.1 GCA_026225095.1 bacterium | reverse complement strand
GACCAGACAGGAGGAGGGGGCGCTCCGGGGGGAGTCGCTCCTGCTCCTGCTCCTGCTCCTGCTCCTGCTCCTGCTCCTGCCGCACCCGCACCTGCAGCACCTGCGGCCGCCGGCCCGGCTGCGCCGACCAATCTGTTGCAGACCGTGACCGCCTGGGCACCGGGACCGAATAAATATGGGTTCCAACTCAGCTTCAAGTGCGGAAGCACCTCCGGGAAGGTGACGGATCTGCAGGCGCAGCCGAGTCTGAAGTGGCGGGAGTACGTGACGTACTCGCGGAATGACTTCAAGTATCTGATCGATCCCCCGGATCCGACGATCCTGCCGCCGGGCGGCGGGATCTCCTTTACCGCGCCGACGACCGAGGTGCTGGGGCCGAACGTCCTGAGCCTGAAGACCGCGACGGATACGCACTGGATGCCGACGAGTGCCGTGCGGGCGGATGACTATGCGCTGGTTCGGCAGGACCCGAAGTTTCTGCCCGCGATCATGGAAAGCTCGCAGCTCTACCAATACAGCGCGGATGGGGCCACGTGGACGACGTTCGCTGGACCGTTTACGCTGAGGCGGACGTTCGACCGTACGGACGACGCGAAGCTTACGTTCACGACGGACAAGGTTGGGATCAACAAGGTTACGGAGAACTACAAGCCCTGAGGGTGATCTCGATGCAGGAGGATGAGAAGAGGATCGCAGGATTTCGCCTGGACTCAACCGGGGTGCTGGACTGCGCGGGTCAGATGCGTGCCTTGGGATACCGGGTCTGCGCGATGGAGGACAAGGGCCGGGGTGCCGGGGCGCGGGCGGAGTTGAAGGATGTGACCGTGGCGGAGGTTTGCGATGCGATTGTCGCGGCCAACGCGGGGTATGCGTGGGAGCAGGTGGGCGATCTGCTGAACATTTATCCCACGGCTTCGATTCTGGACGAGAGGATCGGGGCGGTGCATGCGAGAGACAAGAGCATGTGGAGGATCCTGAGAGAAGACGTGGGGATCGAGCAAGTGGGACTCACGATCGTTTCAGAGATGGAGTCCGAGGATCCGCTGCTTGACGTCGACCTGGAGCCGGGAGATGTGCGTCATGCGCTGAACGGTCTTGTCGAGCGGCTGCCGAAGGCCTTTTGGCAGATATCGGGAACGGCGGGAGCATTCTTTCTGATGATTTCGGATTGAGGCGCGGCCGAATGGGGTCGGCGCGGCGGATCGAAGCGGTCGGGGTTGTCGGCGAGCCGAGGGGACAACGGTTGGCGATTGGGCATAGAATGCGGTGCGTCAGGCGGCCGGGGTGGACTCCGGTCTGCAGAGGAGGACGATATGGCGACGATGACTGCGGTGCATCCGGCTACGGCCGAGTTTCCGGTTGCGATCAAGCAACGGTATGACAACTACATTGGCGGGGAGTGGGTGGCGCCTGCCTCGGGGACTTATTTTGAGAATGTGACTCCGGTGACGGGGAAGGTTCTGTGCGAGATTGCTCGCGGGAATGCGGCGGATGTTGACCGGGCGCTGAATGCGGCGCACAAGGCGAAGACCGGATGGGGGAAGACCTCGCTGGCGGAGCGGAGTAACCTGCTGAACCGGATTGCGCAGCGGATGGAGGACAATCTGCAGATGCTCGCGACCGTTGAGACCTGGGACAACGGGAAGGCGATCCGGGAGACGATGGCGGCGGATCTGCCTTTGGCGATCGACCATTTTCGTTACTTTGCGGGGGTGATCCGGGGGCAGGAGGGTGGGATCTCGGAGATCGACGCGACGACGGTGGCTTATCACTACCATGAGCCGCTGGGGGTGATCGGGCTGATTATTCCCTGGAACTTTCCGCTGCTGATGGCGGCTTGGAAGCTGGCTCCGGCGCTGGCGGCGGGGAATGCGGTGGTGCTGAAACCAGCGGAGCAGACTCCGCTGTCGATTCTGGTGTGGGCGGAGCTGGTGGGGGATCTTCTGCCGCCGGGTGTGCTGAATATCGTGAACGGGTTTGGGCTGGAGGCGGGGAAGCCGCTGGCTTCTTCGCCGCGGATCAACAAGGTCGCGTTTACGGGGGAGACGACGACGGGGCGGCTGATTATGCAGTACGCCTCGCAGAACATCATCCCGGTGACGCTGGAGCTGGGTGGGAAGTCGCCGAATATCTTCTTCGACGATGTGGCGGCGGCGGATGATGCGTTCTTCGATAAGGCTCTGGAAGGGTTCACGATGTTTGCGCTGAACCAGGGCGAGGTGTGTACGTGTCCTTCGCGGGCGCTGATCCAGGACACGTTGTATGACCGGTTCATGGAGAGGGCGATTGCGCGGGTGAAGGCGATTCGGCAGGGCAATCCGCTGGACAAGACGACGATGATGGGGGCGCAGGCCTCGAGCGAGCAGATGGAGAAGATTCTTTCCTATATCGACATCGGCAAGCAGGAGGGTGCGGAGATTCTGACGGGCGGCAAGCGGGCGGAGTTGGAGGGGGATCTGGCGGGCGGATACTATGTCGAGCCGACGATCTTCAAGGGGAACAACAAGATGCGAATCTTCCAGGAGGAGATCTTTGGGCCGGTGGTGTCGGTGACGACGTTCCATGATCAGGAGGAGGCGCTGGCGCTGGCGAATGACACGCTGTATGGGCTGGGGGCGGGGGTCTGGACGCGGGATATGAACCGGGCCTACCAGATGGGGCGCGGGATCCAGGCAGGGCGGGTGTGGACGAACTGCTATCACCTGTATCCGGCGCATGCGGCGTTTGGAGGGTACAAGCAGTCGGGGATCGGGCGGGAGAATCACAAGATGATGCTGGAGCACTATCAGCAGACCAAGAACGTGCTGGTGAGCTATAGCCCCGATGCGATGGGATTCTTCTAGTGACGGCGGCTCCGGAACAGGTGCTGTCGACGCCGGCGGCGGAGGAGCTGATGGCGCGGCTGGTGGAGAAGCATGGGCCGGTAATGTTTCATCAGTCCGGCGGATGCTGCGATGGGAGCTCGCCGATGTGCTTTCCGCTGGGGGAGTTCCTGGTGGGGGATGAGGATGTGTTGCTGGGGACGCTCGGGGCGGCTCCTTTTTATATGAGCCGCCCGCAGTTCGAGTACTGGAAGCATACGCAGCTGATTCTGGACGTGGTTCCGGGGCGGGGTGGGATGTTTTCGCTGGAGGGTTCAGAGGGGGTGCGATTCCTGATTCGGTCGCGGGTGTTTACCGATGTGGAGATCGGGGCGCTGCGGGCGGGAGGGCGGATTTGATTTGTCGCGCTCCGGGAATCTTCGGGGCGCGGGGCTTGATATGCTGGTGATGTGCGCACCTCTTTCTGTTCTCCGGCTCTGTCTTCGGTTCGTTATGGCCTGACCCTGGCTTTTCTTCTTGCTCCTCTTACGCTGGCGGGATGCCGTGCGGGGAGTGCCGCGGCGAGCGATGCGGCTCCGGTGAAGGCGGCTCCGGCGAGCGATGCGGCGCGGCAGCAGATGGAGCTGATTCCGCCACCATCGAAGACGCGGTACATGGCGATCCATAGCCTTTCGAGCTGGGAGAATCCTTACCTTACGGCGCAGGGCGATATGGTGACGCTGCATGTGCTGCTGGCGGATGCGAATACGAGTGGGCTTGGGCAGGGGACGCTGCTGCGGCCGGTGGGGGCGAGGCGGCAGGATCTGAATGTGCGGGTGAGCGATCTTTCTACGGCGCTGAATGCGATTCCGCAGGGCTCGTGGCCCTATGGGCGGGTGGTGGCGCTGGAGGAGGCAAACAATATTCCGGCGGCGGCCCGGCCCAAGGTGCGTCGGACGATGGAGTCTGCCATGGGTGTGCTGAACGATCTGGGCGTTGTGGTGTATGAGTGGAATGAGGGTGGGGGTGGGATTCGGTAGGCTTTCTTTTGTGGAGGTGTGAGATGGGCGGCTGGAGCAGGCGGTTGGGTTTGGCACGGGCGGTCATGATCGGGCTGACGGCGCTGGGATTTGTGGCTTACGAATGGGTGAGGCATTCGGGGCGATAGCGCGTTTCGTGGGTGGCTGACGAAGGACAGACGCAGATTCCCTTCGGGAATGACAGACAGAAAAGCAGGGGTGGAGGGATGCGGCCGCTTACGTTGGGCAAGTTTGCCTTGGTCTGACACCTCCTTGGGCTGACCGCGCATCGTAAGAGGCTGGAAAGTGCACACCATATTTGGGTCCGGAGCGACGCAATGAGTGACGAGGTAGTTGGGAAGATTTCGGGGGGGAGGTCCCTCACGAAGGGGATGCTGGCGGGGCTGATCGGTGGATTGGCGGGAACGGTGGCGAAGACGGTGGCGGAGAAGTTCTATCCTCCGCGGGTCCAAGGGCAGCCTGAGCCTCCGGCTGAACTGGCGGAGAAGATGGCTGGGGGCGGGCTTTCGAAGGCGCAGGAGCATGTGGCGGCGGAGTCGATTCACTGGTTCTTCGGTGCGGCGGCTGGGGCGGCTTATGGAGGGTTGGTGGAGTACTATCCTGCGGCGAGTTCGAAGGAGGGGGCAAGCTTCGGGATCGCGCTGGCTACCTTGACGCATGAGGGCGCACTGCCGGCGATGGGTCTGGCGGCTGCTCCGGATGACCAGACTCCGCGGGAACATACGAGCGAGATGACGTCGCATATCGCTTATGGCGTGGTGACGGAGATTGTGCGGAGTTTTGTTCGGAAGATGCTGTAGGCGGTTCGCGAGGCGGGAACGGCGATGGCGGGATTGTTAGAGAGCTTCTATATGGGTGGGTTTGAGTGCGCGACCCACCGCCGGCGGGATCGGGCTGTTGGAGGGCGCGATTGCGGAGGAGATTGGGGAGACTCCGTCGCTTTCCGGGAGGTGAGAGTATTCGTGGGTGGTTTTGCTACACTCACGGGAACATGTCTCCTGGAGGTGTGGTTCCGCTCCTTATAGATCGGGCCTTCACCCTCAAATGACAGACAGAAAAGCCTATGCGGGCAGGGGTTCGGCGTGGGCTTCGAATTTGCCGAGGTGCTCGGCTTTTGCGAGGGCAATGAAGGCTTCGTTGGCCCAGAGGCGTTCGTTGCCGTGATAGCGGCGGGCGAAGTTGCTGACGAGGTCGGCGATGTCTTCGCGGATCTGCGAGGTGTAGCCGAGGGCTACCTGGCGCTTCCAGGCGATCGAGGAGCTGTGATCGCTGACGACGGGGACGAGGTGCTCGTGGTATTTGGCGTCGACGTCTTCGCGGAAACGCTTGAGATCGATGGAGACGCCGTCGCGGGTGGCGTAGGGGAGGTCTTCGTAGAAGGCGCAGGGGAGATCGGCGGAGAGGGAGAGCGCGGCGTCGCGGGTTACGCGGTGGTCGACGTGGTGGCCGAGGGCGAGAGGAAGGACGAGCGCGGTGTTGGGCTTGCCGGTGTGCCTGAGGAGGCCCTTGTGGACCTTGGCGAATGCTCCGTCAGCCGGATCGACGGGCATGTCGCAGACGATGGAGGCGTCGCAGTGGAGACGGAGTGGGGCGTCCTTGATGTTGAGGTCGACCATGGTGGCGCCGGGGATGTGTTTGAGGAACTCTTCATCTTCGCGCTTGCGCATGGCGGAGACGTAGGAGAGTCGGTCGTTCTCGTGGACGGAGTCGGCGTCGGAGTAGGGAGCGTAGAGCGAGCGGGTGAAGACGTTGAGGATGGTGACGGAGTGGCCGTCGCGAAGCCAGGCACCGATCGAGAGGGCGAGGGAGAAGGCGGCGTCGTCGCGGTGGGGGGAGAGGACGACGAGGTTGAGACGTTCGTGGGGCTTTTTGCGTGAGGCTTGCGGAGTTTCGGTCTGGCTCATGATTCGGGTCTCGCTGCGGTTGCCTGGGGTGCCTTCGGATTACGTACACGTCGAGTGGTCAGGGTTGATCGTATCCCAGAGTGCTCCTGTCATGCGTGAGTCCAGGTGGTGGCGCAGGCGTTGACGATGTTCCGAAGGACTGCCGGGGAGCAGGCTCCGGCGGTGCTGGTGCGGGGCGGGACAGCGGAAAGGCTGTTGGCAGAGGCTCGAGAATCTTGATCGTTCGGCGGCTTACACATGGAAGAGCTCGGTTCCGGAGGGGAGCCAAGCCTTTTCGTTGCGACAGGACGAAAGTGCAGGGGCTGAATCTTGACTGAGCGAACCGGTGGCTGAATATTTCGGGATGCCTCTCTATAATCGAGCGACCATGAAACAGGGCGCTGCGCGTGCCGCCGGATAGGGCGGGCTTTTGCGTGGCACTGGGGGAGCTCGGCGGAATGATGCATACGAGACATGTGGTGATCGTCGGAGCGGGACCGGGAGGGTTGGCGGCGGCGTTGCTGCTGGCGAAGTCCGGTGTGAAGGTGACGGTGGTGGAGAAGCGGGCGGGGGTCGGTGGGCGGACCTCGACGCTGCGGCAGGATGGATTCTCGTTCGATATTGGGCCGACCTTTTTTTTGTATCCGAAGGTGCTGCGGGAGATCTTTGCGGCGGTAGGATATGACCTCGACCGCGAGGTTCCGATGACTCGGCTGGACCCGCAGTATCGGCTGGTCTTCGGGGCGGGCGGGGAGTTGCTGGCGACGCCTGATCCGGCGCGGATGGAGGCGGCGATTGCGGCGATCTCGCCGGAGGATGCGAAGCGGTTTCACCAGTTCATGACGCATAACCGTGGGAAGCTGGAGAAGTTCATGCCCTTTCTGCAGGCTCCGTTCGAGAGCTGGACGGACCTGATGCGGCCGGGGATGCTGAAGCTGCTGCCGCTGCTGGCACCGTGGCGTTCGCTCGACT
>JAMFSC010000072.1 GCA_026225095.1 bacterium | reverse complement strand
TCGACAACCGAGCCAAAGGCAAACACGTCCTGCGACTCGTCAACCGCCTCCAAAACCTCGGATTCGACGTTCAAATCACCCCAATCGCAGCTTGAGCGAGCGCCTGTTTCTTATCAGGTACGGACGCCGATGGGTGCTGTGGACTCGCGGACGATCAGTTCGGGTTCGACGACGAAGCGTTTGACCTCCGGGGCGGTTGACGATGAGGCATGGGCCACGATGGCCTCTGCGGCAAGGAGGCCCATGAGGTGCAAGGGCTGACGGACAGTGGTGAGGGTGGGATTCTGGAAGGCTGCGGATTGAACATCGTCGAAGCCGACGACCGAGACGTCGTGTGGGACGCGTAGGCCGGCCTCGCGAAGGGCTCGGACGGCGCCGATGGCGGAGACGTCGTTGAAGGCGAACAGTGCGGTGAAGCGCGCTCCTGCAGCGAGAAGGCGCTGGGTCGCGAGATAGCCGGGTTCGTGGGTGGGGGCATCGCCGTGGAGCTCAACCTGGAGCGTGGGGTCGACGCGGACACCGAGACGACTGGCCATGCGGGAGATGGCCTCCCAGCGGGCGCAGGTGTCGGAGGAGAAGGATTGGCCTTTGAAGAACGCGATCTCGCGATGACCGAGTTGGACAAGGTGCTCGAGGGCCAGTTCAGCGGCGCGTTCGTGGTTGAGGATGATGTTTGTTGTGCCGGGCATCTCGATGGGACAGGAGACGGTGACCATGGGCAGGAGGCCGGGATGTTCGAGGCGCGTGTCGATGGCCACGATGCCATCGACGGCACGCTGGGAGAGCATAATCTGGGAGCGCTCAATGACGTCCGAGCGGTGGTGGTGGCTGCAAAGGAAGAAGGCGTAACCGGCTTCGAGCAGCCCCTGCTCAAGACCGGCGAGGACAAGCGTGGTGTAACCCTCGGAGATCTCGGGGACGAGCACGCCGACGGTCATGGAATGTCCACGCCGGAGGGAGCGCGCGAGGACGTTGGGACGATAGTTGAACTGCCGGGCGGCGGCGAAGATGCGCTCCTGCGTGACCGCAGGGATGGATCGCGCGGCGGGGGATTGGTTGAGCACGCGCGAGATGGCGGCGGGGGACAGGCCAAGGTGGGCGGCCAGGGTGGCTAGCGAGGGAGCAGCGTCGGATTTTCCGGCAGGACGAGTTTGGTCTGGCTCGACGCGGTCTTTTGTGGGTTGCGTCACATGATGAGTGTGCCATAGATCTTCCAGGCTTTGGGGTGTTGACAATGGCGTGGGTGGAAGTGCAGTATGACTTTCGATCAATCGATTGCCTAATCGTCGATCTCCTTCGCTTGGCCATGAAGATCCTTTAGGCAAACGATTGACAGGAGGCTTCATGTTTGATCTATCAAAACTCGCAAAGATCCAAGAGCGTACGCGTCAGGCCCTGCTTGGTCTGACGATGCTCGCCGGGGTCCTGGCCTGCGGCAGCGTCGCCCATGCACAGTTTCGGGCGTCGATCCAGGGCACTGTGACGGACCCCGACGGGGCAGTCGTGGCTGGCGCCACCCTTACGCTGACCGACATGGAAAACAATCACACGACGACGGCAACGTCGAATGCGAGTGGCGTTTACAACTTCAATGCGCTGCCGCCAGACCACTTCAAGCTGACGGCGGCGGCCCCGGGTTTCAAGCAACAGGTGCTGAACAACATCACCATTATTCCGGAGCAGCAGAACGGGGTGGATGTGAAGTTGTTGCTTGGTGATGCCAGCACAACCGTCACAGTTTCGGGCGATGAGCGACCGGCGATCGAGACGGCGACAGCTTCTATCAGCGGCACGGTGGATTCGAACCAGATCGAGCATATGCCTTCAGCGGCACGGGATGTGTTCCAGCTTGTGCAGCTGGCGCCGGGCGTCTTTGGCGACGGATCGCAGAGTTCCGGCGGCGGCAACAATCTTCCGGGCAGCTCCTCGCCAGGTGCGGGCAGCAACAGCAGCGGGATCTTCAAGACGGAGAACGGACCTCAGGCGAGCGCGAATGGGGGGCAGACCCAGACCAATGGTATCCAGATCGACGGCATCAGCACGGTGAGCGCGGTGTGGGGCGGTACGTCGGTGATCACGCCTACCGAGGATTCAGTAGGCAGCGTGAAGGTGCTCTCAAACGGGTATGACGCAGAGAACGGACGTTTCAGCGGCGCGCAGATCCAAGTGACCTCGAAGACCGGGACGAACCAGTTCCACGGTAGCCTGTTCTTCCGGGCGAACCGACCGGGCCTTAATGCTTATCAGCGCTATAACGGGGCCAATACCTTCAATACCGGATCGCCGAGCGACCGTGGACTGCTGCGCGACACGACCCGCTCGAACCAGTACGGTGGCAGCGTTGGCGGGCCGATTCTGCACGATAAGCTTTTTGCGTTCTTCGCCTACGAGACGCAGCGCAACAACGCGAGCACGCAGACCACGGGATGGTACGAGACGGCAGCTTTCCGGGCTTTGGCCCCTGCCGGCAGCATTGCATCAAAGTACCTCAGTTTTGCCGGTGCGGCCCCCAATGCAATTGGACGCTCGGATATACCGTGCGCCAATGTCGGCTTTATTGAAGGGGTTAACTGCCGCACGATCGCCGGTCAAGGTCTCAATCTTGGTTCGCCGCTCACGTCTGGTCTTGGAAAGCAGGATCTTACCTGGCAGAACAGTACCAACCCGGGCGTCGGGAGCGGTCTGAGCAGCACCGCCGACATATCCTTTTACACGCTGGCAAACCCCACGGCGCAGGTGGGCGCGCAGTACAACGGGCGGCTGGATGCTGACGCTACCAAGAAAGACCATCTCGCCTTTGCAATCTACTGGGTTCCGTTGACGACCACCAGCTACCAGGGTACGGTTCGCGCCTACAACCTCTTCCATCATTCGCAGATCAATGATGCTTACTCCGCGATCTGGAACCATGTCTTCTCACCCACGTTCCTGAACGAGGCACGCGTGAACGATGCGGGATGGCGTTGGAACGAGGTTGAGACGAACCCGCAGGAGCCCTTCGGCCTGCCGCAGGCACAGGTCGACGGCATCGGCAACCTGACGGGAGGCACGCAGCTCGCCTTCTTCGGAGCACCCGGACCGAGCAACTTCAACCAGCACACGTACACCTACAAAGATGTTGCCACCAAGGTGCAGGGCAACCACAACATCAAGTTCGGCGGCGACGTCACGCGGCTGTATTACCTGAACAATCCGACCTATTCGGCCCGTCCCGGCTACAACTTCTTCAACATCTGGGACTTCCTGAATGATGCTCCGCGCTCGGAGAGCGGGAGCTTCAACCCCGTGACCGGAACTCCTACGACCAACCGGCAGGACAATCGCGAAGACCTGTACGGCTTCTTTGTCCATGACGACTGGAAGGCGCGATCCAACCTGACGTTGAACATGGGGCTGCGCTACTCCTACTTTGGGCCGCTGTCCTCAAAACAGAACAACCTGGGTGTAGTGCAGTTCGGGACCGGTTCGTCGACGTTTACCGGGCTGAGCGTGCGTCAGGGCGGCAACCTGACCAATTCGCAGAAGGGCAACTTCGGACCGCAGTTCGGCTTCGCCTACAACCCCAGCCAGTTTGACCGTAAGCTGGTCGTTCGCGGCGGCTTCGGACTGAACTTCAACCAGACGGAGATCGCGATCACAGGCAATGCGGGAAGCAATCCGCCGTACATTCTGAACGCCAACTTCAGCAATAGCACGATCCAGAATGGAGTGGCGAGCATCGATCCAAGGATTGTCTATGCGGTCGCGGCCAGTACGACGTCGCTGTTCGGCTACCCTGCGAATCCGAACGCAATCGGCGGATTCAACGCGGCGAACCTACCAACATCCGGAGGAGCCACCGTCACGGCGTTTCAGGCCAATCAGCCGACTCCATACACTGAGCACTACTCGCTGGATACGCAGATGGACCTGGGACATCAGCTGGTGGCATCGATCGGATACCAAGGCAGCCTGGGTCGCCACGTGATCGTGCAGAATCAGTTGTATATCACCGCGCTGGCCCTGGGCTACGCACAGAATCCTCTGGTCCAGAACGTGGATTACTTCGCTAATACCGGTCACTCGAACAACAACTCTCTCCTGGTGGGACTGAAGAAGCAGATGTCTCACGGCATCATGTTCGACGCGGAGTTCAACTACGCGAAGTCGATGGACACAGGCTCGTCGCCTTACTATGAGGACCCGTATCCATTCCGGCCGGACCTGGCCTATGGACGGTCGGACTACAACTATGGCAAGGCGTTCAAGCTGTACGCGATGTGGCAGCCGGTCTTCTTCCACAACAACAGTCTATTGTCGAAGATCGCCGACGGCTTCTCGTTCAGTGGCATCTACAACATCCACGGCGGATTCCCCTTCACTCCGGTGTACAACACAGGCAACAATCTCTACTACGGTTCCAGCGGATATAACTCGCTTCGGCCCGCGGCGTACCTGGGTGGAGCAAAGCGCATTCGGAGCAACGACGCATTCGAGAATGGTAAGCCGAACCTGAACTTCCCAAACATCGCGGCGAGCGGCACCTCGACTCCGTACTTCGCACTGCCAGCTACAGGTATTCCGACCTCGGGCACGGCGTATGCGCTGCCGCAGCTTCCGGGCGTGGAGCGTAACTCATTCAATGGACCGGGGTATCAGGATCTGGATGCGACGGTGGCGAAGTCGTTCGGGTTTCCCCACGCTCGCATACTGGGCGAAGGGGCAAAGATGGAGATTCGCGCGGACGCCTTCAATCTGTTCAACCAGATCAACCTGAATCCTGGATCGATCATCAACAATGTACTGTCCCAGAACTTCGGGCAGGCACAGTCTGCGCTGACCGGAAGGACGGTCAATCTGCAGGCGCGGTTCAGCTTCTAGCGGAGATGCATCGGCCAGCAATGGATGTGGAGGGTGCGCCTTCGGGAGCACCCTCTTCTCTTTCTCGAAGTCTTTGGCAACGCAGTTCGCGTGGCTGTGTCCCTCACCAGGACCGTTGAACGTGGAGACGAGATTTGATGCGCTATTCATGTAACAAACTCATGTGCTTATTGTTGTTCTTTTTCTCGTTTTACGGAGAAACCGCTCGAGCGCAGGAACAGATTCGCATTAGTGCGAAGGCGGCAACTACGCCATTCCCGCACTTCTGGGAGAAGACGTTCGGTTCAGGCCGCGCTATCCTGTCGCTCCGTGAGAGCTATCGGAACGATCTTCGGACTGTGAAGAAGGCGACGAACTTCGAATCGATTCGGTTTCATGGCATCCTGATGGATGAAGTAGGGCTGTATGATCCCGATCGCGTGGTGAAGAATCCCGGTTTGGCGGCGGAGAGGGTGCATGACGCATCAACTTATAACTTCTCCTACATCGATCAGATCTACGATGGTCTGTTGGCGAATGGGGTGAAGCCTTATGTGGAGTTGAGCTTCATGCCCAGGAAGATGGCGGCCGACCCCGCGGTGGTGCATCCGTTCTGGTACCACCCCATCGTATCGCCACCCAAGGACTATGCGTTGTGGGACGACATGCTGCGGGCTTTTGCGGTGCACCTGATCGAACGCTATGGCATCAGAGAGGTCGCCACATGGAAGTTCGAAGTGTGGAATGAACCGAACCTGGACTTCTGGGCTGGAACGCCCAAGCAGGCCACCTACTGGGAGCTGTACGACCACACGGCGCGGACTTTGAAGGCGGTATCATCAAGGCTGCAGGTCGGTGGTCCGTCGACGGCCCAGGCAGCGTGGGTGGGGGATTTTCTGGCACATACGAAGGCCCAGAGCGTTCCGGTCGACTTCGTCTCCACGCACGTTTATGCAAACGATACAGCGGATAATGTGTTGAAGACGAACGAGAATGTTCCGCGCGAGTTCATGGTGTGGCGCGCCGTGAAGATGGTGCATGAGCAGATTGTGAAGTCAGCATATCCGACGATTCCCCTCATCGTTTCCGAGTATGGAGCGAGCTATGCGAATGAGCCAAATGTGACCGACAGTACCTACATGGGGCCATGGCTCGCGAACACCATTCGCCTGTGCGACGGGCTGACGGATACGATGGCCTACTGGGCGTTTTCAGATGTCTTTGAAGAGCAGGGAGTGGTGCATTCGCCCTTCTACGGCGGCTTCGGAATCATCGCGGCGGACTCCATTCCAAAGCCATCATTCAATGCTTTTGCGGTGCTTCACCGACTAGGGGACAAGCGAATCGCTCTGACGTCGGAGAGTGCGCTGGCGACGTTGGGGGCGGATGGGTCGGTCGTCACTGCGTTGTGGAACTACGCTCCGCCCACCGGGGAGGGAGCGACCTACACGATGCCATCCGGCGCGATGGGCGCCAAGAAGAGCTTCGATCTTCGCTTCGACCATGTTCCGGCGAACGCGACGGTCGAGGTGTATCGTGTGGATGAGATGCATGGGAACTCGTTGAAGGCGTTCGATGCGATGGGTCGGCCTCCGGGGAGCTTGACGCAGGAACAGATTCGCAGCCTACAGGTAGCGGGGGCGATGGCTCCTGCGGAGCATCTTCGGCTGAAGGGTGGCGGCCTGCAGATCAGCGTGCCGGAGCATGGCCTGGCGCTGATTGTGGTGTCTGGCCGATGAGCGAGGAAGCGATCGAACCAACTCGACGTGATGTGCTTGGCATGCTGTTTGGCGGAGTGGCCGCGGCTGCTCTGCCGCTGGGATTGCTCGCTCAGGGCCACGCAACAAGGCTGACTCGCGCGGACGATGCTTTCCTTGGAGAGATGGAGCGGCGGGCTTGCCTGTTCTTCACGGAGCAGACGGGTGCGAAGACCGGGCAGGTACTGGATCGCGCGGCGGCGGCGAATACCGATGGCCGGCGCGATCCGCGCACGAATGCGAGCATCGCAGCGACCGGTTTCGGCCTGGCCGGCTTGTGTATCGCGGACCAGCGTGGCTATGGTGAGAAGACGGCGTTGAAGGAGCAGGTGCTGAGGACGCTGCGATTCCATGCGAGCGAGTTGCGGCATGAGCATGGGTTCTTCTTTCACTTCAACGACGTCGACACGGGTGAGCCGATGAGTTGGAGCGAGGTATCGTCGATCGACACATCGCTTCTGCTGTGCGGCGTGCTGACCGCGCGGGCACACTTTGCATCAGACCCGGAGATCGTTCGCTTGGCGACCACGATCTATGAGCGTGTGGACTGGCCCTGGATGATGAATGGCGGACCGCAGTTCTCGATGGGTTGGAATCCGGGCAAGGGCTTTCTCTCCGCAACCTGGAATCACTACTGCGAGTTGATGATGATCCCTCTGCTCGCGATGGGTTCGCCGACCTACCCGGTTGATGCGACTGCATGGACGGCGTGGTCGCGCCCCACGATCAGCTATGACGGCTTAACCTACATCGGCGGCGGCGACCCGCTGTTCATCCACCAGTACAGCCATGCCTTCTTCGATTTTCGCAACCGGCGCGACGCATACGCCAACTACTTCGAAAACTCCGTGACGGCGACGCGCGCGCATAAGGCGTTCTGCATGGATCTTGCGGAGAAGGATTCCGCGCTGCCTTACAAGGAGACCCATTGGGGCATCACGGCTTCAGACTCGGAGGGTGGCTACCAGGCATGGGGTGGGCCTCCTTTGATTGGGAAGGTTGATGGGAGCGTGGTTCCGTGCGCAACAGCGGGATCTCTGCCCTTTTTGCCCGCCGACTGCCTGAAGGTGCTGCGAGCGCTGAAGGACGGATACGGAGACCGCTGCTGGGGTCGGTATGGCTTCTGCGATGCATTGCATCCGCAGAACAACTGGTACGATGCAGACGTGCTCGGTATTGATCTTGGCATCGGACTCTTGATGGCGGAGAACCTGCGTTCGGGGTTTGTCTGGGAGACGTTTGCGCGGAACCGCGAGGTCGGCATCGCGATGAAGAAGGCCGGCTTCCGGCGCGACAAGAGTCATGCGGCGCGCAGGTGACGATGGAGAGTGAAGCCGAGTCTCGGCATGCTCGCTTGTCGACCATTCTGCTCTATAGCAGCTTCGTCGGTGCGGGCGCGGGGTGCGCTCTGCCGGGAGCTTTGTTGCCGGCGATGCTCTCCGCCTGGCACATGCAGGACGGCGGCGCTGGATGGTTGTTCTTTAGCATTACGGCTGGTTCGGCGATCGGATCGTTGTTGCTGTTGCGACAACTTCGAACCTCTCTGACGTTTGGACTAGTGCTGCTTGCTATGGCGGCCTGGACGTGGGCGCATGTCTCGGTGTGGGTGACGATGACGGGATCGCTGTGGGGGCTTGGTCTGGGCATGACGATGACCAGCGTCAGCCTGATGCGGCAGCGTCCAGATGGAGACCGCATCGCGGAGAACGTTCGACTCAATCTGTTTTGGGCCGTCGGCGCGATGCTATGCCCGCTGCTGGTGACCCATGGTCTACGTACCAGTTCTCCGCGCGGCGTGCTGATGGCGTTCGCCACTGGATTTGTGCTCCTGGCAATTGCCGTGGCCCTGATGAGGCCCCTTGCCTTGCGCCCCAGAGCCCTCGACCGGGTGGGTTTCCTCGTGGGCATCCGGGGGGTGTGGGACTCGCGATTTGGCCTGGCAGGTATTCCACTGCCACTCATCGTGGCGACGATGCTCTCAACGGGTGTGGAGGCGGCGAGCGGCGCCTGGCTCGCCACCTACGCGGAGCGATCGCGGCATGGTGTGGCGATGGTCGTCGCTGCGCCGACGTGCCTGTGGGCTGGGTTGTTATCGAGCCGACTCCTGGGCTCCCTGCCGACTTCCGAGAGGAGACTGCAGTGGTCTTTTAAGTGGCTGCTGACGCTTGTTGCAGGCGGTGCTTCGGCCTTGCTGATTCCGAATGGCCTCGTGTTGCTGACCTGTTCCTTCGCGATCGGGTTTGGCCTGGGACCTCTTTATCCCAGTCTCTTGACTCGCGTGCTTGGCCGTCGTCAGACTGGGTCAATCTTCTTTCTGTGTGGCGCTACCTCTGCGGTCATGCCATGGCTGACGGGTGTGTTGTCGGAGTATCTTCACTCCTTAAGGGCGGGGCTGCTGGTGCTTGTGGCTGGCGCGCTGGGGCTTCTGCTGGTGGGGTTGCGACTGCCGAAGGCCGACAGCCTTGAGGAAGCGCGCAGGCAAGCCCTGCATGCGGTCTGAAGCTCCGCGGAGTGTGCCCTGCACGACGTCCTCAAATGATTGCGCAAGCCCAAGATGCAATTCGTGCAGCGATGCGGCATGATGGAGCCATGGCAGTCTTCCAGACCATACTCGGGCGGAATCGCGTCACGACGCAAAGCCGCAAGATTGGCAAGCTTCGTCTTCTGTTGGCCATCCTGACGTTGGCGGCGGGTGGCTGCCGTGCCACACCCCGTGGGCCGGTGGAGGCGCGGGTTGTGAAGTGGGCCAAGCACCGCATCACGGTGGGAGGCAGGAAGGATCGAAATCCGCTGAGCGTGTCGCAGGAATCCATCTCCTCCGGGCAACAGGCGTTCGGTTCCTACTGCTCGGTGTGTCATGGTCTGGATGGCCAGAATACTGGAGTGCCGTTCGCCTCGTCGATGTCGCCCGCGGTCCCTTCGCTGGCGAGCGCTGAGGTTCAGGATTACACGGACGGACAGCTCAAGTGGATCATCGACAATGGCATCTATCCCTCTGGCATGCCGCCATCGAAGGGCGAGTTCTCGGACGAGGAGATGTGGCAGATGGTGGTCTTCATCCGGCATCTTCCGGGGAAGGGCAGTCTGGGAGTTCCAAGAGTCTACTCCGGCGACTAACTCCGGGGATTGCCGCCGATGATACAGCGCGACCGCTCGCTCGATATCTTCGATCGAACGAATATGTCATGTCATCCTGGTCGATCTAGAGAATCCGAATGACGAGCGGAGCCGTCATCTATATGATCGCTCATTGCCCTCTTCGAGAGAAGGATCGCACTTTGTTTGCCTCAAGTCACGGTGTTGTCTTTCCGTCGGACATCTGGCATGATGAGTGGCCGAATAGCTGGCACGCAAGATCGAATTCTGTTGGTGCACCTCCGCCTAAGGAGTCGGCGCATGGAAAAGAGAACTCACATTCTTAGGGTGGCTTCTTGAAAGCCTCCGACGCAGGGATGAAGCCATGAGTGATCCGGGTGCGAAAGAGCGCCTGATTGCCGGGCGCAACCGGAACGGAGACGATCTTTGGAAGATCTTCGACGATCTCACTCGCCCCGAGGTCAAGGAGGAGGACCTTCGTGCGCTCCTGCGTCCACACGACGACGCAGCGTTCACGCTGACCCGCGGCGATCTTATCGTGCAGACTCGTTTGCGACTCGACGAGGCTCTGGAAGCGCTTACGCTGCTCGAGATTGGCCACCAGGTAGGGGTGTTGACGGATATTGAACTGCAGGCGGTGCGGACGCCTGGCCTGGGTGCCCTAGTGGCGAATTCCGAGGCCTTTCTCCGCTATGCCAACGCATATCTTTACTTTGGCGTTCGAATGCTGGCAGGACGCTATTTCCCGATGGATTGGGAGACCAGTCCTCTGCCATGCGATCGCGTCGGCGAACTGCCGAATCGACGCTGGTTTCCGATTGCCGTCCCACCTCCCCCGGATGGTCCGGGCAGATGCCGCGAGGAGGACTACGCAAGGTTTCTCGAGATGCAGTCCAGGCTGGACTGGGAAGAGGCGTTGGGCTTCCTTGACGGGTTCCACAACGATCCTCGGCAACCGGAAGTTTCCCTCCAGAACGATCTCGATGAGACGACCCAGTACGAGCTCTGGCTGCGCCGCCTTCTTCCGGTCGACCGGACGGACATGAATCCGGACCCGATTCCAACGGTTGACCCAACCGAGTTGCGGATCCAGGAAGAGGCGCGTGTCCAGTCGCGGGCCAAGGCCCAGATGCAGAACGCGCGGTTCGAACGCGTCAGCGAGCAGTTGGTCGCGTGGGTCGACGCGCACGCTGAGTTCTACCTCCGGCTTCAGCAGCGCATGGTCTCCGAAAGCGGCTCATGCGATGAGCCTGTCACGCTGAAGCCTGGCGGAGACGAGATGATTACAAATCCAGTCGTAGCGCGTTTTGCCCTCGCGGAGATCTACTGGATCGCTCGGGTGCTACGCGCGGAGGTGTCGGCGAATGCATCGGTGAACTATGCACGCGTGTCGTGGATCCACCTGCTGCGCTTTCGCGCAACGCTGGAGGGAATGAACGTTCGCGAGGAACGGCTCAAGCGGTGCGAAGAGGTGCTGCGCTCGGTCTTCGACTTTGTGTGCGATCTGGTGCAAAATGCAGTCGAGGTGAGTGACGAGCGCGAGCACTACGCATGCAACCGGCAACAATATCCGGATGAGAAGAAAGTGCCGCGTTCGAACGAACGTTGGAGGTCCGTCTTCGACAAGGAGTTGCGCGAGATTGATCGGCAGCGATCATTGCGGAACTATACCGTGACTGCTTTTCCGGAAGATTCGAGCGATTCGCCGACGGGCCGGTCTCCGTTCCTCGGTTGGAGCGAGCGCATCATCACGGGGAGGCAGCCGCACAACCGCATCGGCCTTGCCTTTTCGGGTGGCGGCATCCGGAGCGCCACGTTCAATCTCGGTGTCCTGCAGGGGCTGCAAGAGTTCGACCTGCTTCGCCAGGTGGACTACCTTTCGACCGTTTCAGGTGGCGGCTTCATCGGCTCGTGGCTTGTGGCCAATGTCCTTCGAACCCGTCACTGGCTTGGCCGAGCAACCTGCTGGGATGAATCGATCGCGCATCTCCGCTCCTACGCCAGCTACCTCGCACCCATCACCGGGCTACTGAGCGCCGATACCTGGACGCTCGGTGCAAGCTGGATCCGCAATACCTTTCTTATTCAACTCACGGGGCTCATCTGGCTTTTCGCGCTGCTTCTGTCTGCGCTCGTCGGCCAAATGGTCTTCCTTGCCTTGTCTCGGCAGGCAAGCCATCCCTGGGTTGGGCTGATTGCTTTTGCCATGTCATTGCTGGTGTTGATCACGTTGATCTACAACTTCATCGGCAACCGCGTGGAGACCGGGAAGGCTTCGCCCCAGGCGAGCCTGATCCGCTGGCTGGCCGTGCTTCCATCCTGGATCGGTTCCTTCATCATCGCGAGTATGCTTTGGCATGATGCGCGGGGTCCGGTCTGGAGCGGGGGGCCGCCTGAGCAATATCACGCATTCTCCTACGTCCTCCAGAAGGCCGCTTCGACCATGTTGCCACTGCTGGCCCTCCATCTCGGAGGGATGTTGCTGATCGGGTGGTTCGCTCTGAAGCCGCATCTGCCACCTGCCTACATCGAGCCTGCGAAGAATCTGGAAAAGAAACTCTACGCTGCGCTCGATGCAGACGCAAAGGCGAAGGCTGCGAAGAAGCTGGCGAAAGAACTCTCGAAGGCGGAGGCTGCAGGCCCAAGGGTAACGCTTGAAGGGGTCGCCCAACTGGAGGCCTTGAGAGAACAGGTCGCAGCCGCCACGCAGGCTGCGGAGTGGAGCAAGCCATGTCACATGAGCCTGGCCGACCGATTCCTCAATCGCGTCAGATTGGCCACCGTCAGAGCCCATCCTTACGGTGAACGCCTCTTGCGAGCCCTCTGGATCGGCACCCTCTGCCTCGCGGTCCTCTATCTTCTGGTTTGCGCCATCCTCTACCTCTTCCTCCACTGGGTGAGCCCCGACCCTGGCCGCTATGGATCGTATGCGTTCGTCTTTGGGCCGGCGCTTGTGCTCGGCGCCTTCATTGTGAGTGTGGTCATCTTCATCGGTCTATCTGGCCGTAATTCCAACGAAGCCCAACGCGAGTGGTGGACGAGATTCGGGGCATGGCTGATGATCTACTGTGCGCTCGGCCTCGTGCTTACGGCCGTAGCAATCTTCGGTCCGATGCTGACGACCTATCTCTTTTCCATGGAGTACTCGACCGTAAGATGGGGCTCCATCGCTACGTGGATGGGCACGGTCGTTGCCGGGCTCTTCGCCGGCAATAGCAGCAAAACCGCGGGGGATGGATCGCCCGGCAAGAAGCTTGGACTCGAGATTCTTGCGCGGGTCGGTGGCCTGCTGTTCATCCTTGGAGCGGTCATTGGTGCGGCCTCCGCTCTCCATTTTTTCCTGCTTTACTTCGCCACTAGTGATTCGCCTGACGCGGAGTACTGGACGACGCTGAACGATATGGACCGCCTGAAGTTCCTCGGCACCTGCGTCGTCGTCATCGCGGTTGGACTGTTGTTCTCGTGGTTCTTCGAGATTAACATCTTCGGCCTTAGCCAGTTCTACCGCAATCGTTTGGTGCGCTGCTATCTGGGGGCGACCCGTTGGGCTCCAGGTCTGCGCAAGCCGCATCCCTTTACCAAGTTCGACTTCAACGACGACCTTCCACTCAGCAGTCTCAGATATCAGTACCGCGGCCCGTTTCCGATCTTCAATTGCACCTTGAATCTCGCCGGAAGTTCGGATCTTGTACTCCACAGCCGGCACAGTGCATCCTTCACCTTGACCCCCTTGCACTGCGGAGCCGACCGCGCAAAGGTGGGCTTCGCACCGACCGGCGGCCCCACACCGCGCACAGCCAAGGCGAGCTTCGCCGGGGGCGTCAAGCTGGGCCAGGCAGTAGCCATATCGGGCGCTGCGGCCAGCCCCAACATGGGCTACAACACCAACCCGCTGGTCGCTTTCCTGCTGACCATGTTCAACGTGCGCCTCGGCTGGTGGTTCCCGAACCCAGGACACAAGCGCGCGTGGAACAAGAGCGGCCTGAGCTTTAGCCTTTACTATCTGACCAAGGAGCTGCTCGGAACCGCAGACGAGACGCGGATGTTCCTCAATGTCTCTGACGGCGGCCACTTCGAAAACCTCGGAGTGTACGAACTCATCCGCCGCCGCTGCAAGGTCATCATCGCATGCGACGCGGAGTGTGACGAGCTCCTGCAATTTGGGGGTTTGGGCAATCTTGTGCGAATCTGTGCAACGGACTTCGGTGCAGTTATCGACATCGACGTGAAGAGCATTCGTGACCAGAAGGATGGTTTCAGCCTCGCGCACTGCGCTGTAGGCACCATCAAGTACAGCAATGGCAGCATCGGCTACCTCATCTATCTCAAGGCGTCGGTCTCCGGAGACGAGGATGTAGGCGTCGCGCAGTATCGCTCCGTTCACCCCACCTTCCCGCATGAGACGACTGCGAACCAGTTCTTCTCGGAAGATCAGTTCGAAAGCTATCGGAAGCTTGGCCAGCACGTCGTTCGGCACTCACTGCGTGGCAACCAGCCGGGTAGCTCCGCGGTCGACGTGGCGGTGAAGCTGGCGGATGTGATTGCTCCGGCGCGCACGACCGGCGAGGCCTTTCTGAGGCATACCCAAACGCTCGAACGAATGTGGGAGCAGTTCCGTAAGTCACCCGCACTGCATGGCTTTGTCGATGAGCTCATGCACATCCATCCACCGATCGCGGTCGTACCGCCGAGCGCCGGCAACCCACATCAGGCCAGCGAAGAACTGTGCATGGCGCTAGAGCTCACCCAACTCATGGAAGATGTCTTCATGGACCTTCGGCTTGATGACTTCTGGGAACATCCGGATAATCGTGGCTGGGCGATCATGTTTATGCGCTGGGCGCGCAGTCCACGTTTCCAGCGCTACTGGAGTCAGACACGCCGCACCTTTGGCATCCGTTTCGAATACTTCTGCCAGGCCCGTCTTGGCCTGATGCGCGATACCCCGATCGTCAGGGTCTGAGCCGAGCTCCATGCCCCGACGACGCACCCAACGCCCAAACAAGATTACATCGTAGCCTTGCGCAGGCGCTCTTCGCTGCGAAGTTGTTGGTTCTTGAGCAAAAGCTCGGAGACAAGACGCTGCAGGTGCATGTTCTCCCGCTGCAACTCGGCCACAAGTTCGCCGAGTGAAGCATCAAACTGTTCCGGCGTCGAAGAATTCAAAGTTTGCGAATGATTCAAAGGCATCATGGTCTCCACCTGCCAGTACGCACCGACCGCCGTCACCGGGCCGGAACCTGCTCGGTACGAGGTTGCTCCTCCGGGCTCAATGGGCCAAACCCGCAGCCACGCCTGCCGCGCATTCCCGAGCGAAAGCGCTCTCGCTCTTCCGGAGTCATCCTGGACCAGCGGTCTTCCATATGGCGCTTCCAGCCCCGGTGTCCGCCGCCGTGACGATGGATACCCCCGAACAGGATCTTGCTCAAGAGCAGGAGCCCCAGGGCTTCTACAAACGTGATGGCTCGCAGCCCGAAGATGCCCGGCATCAGCCAATTCCAAAGATGCATTACAACCTCGCCGAAGACAACAACCGCGACGATGACGATGACAAGAACCCTTATTGTTTTCAGTGCACGATGACTTCTCACAGAGTCCCTCATTCCTTTACAAAATCTTCCCGAATCTCGCGGAGGCGCTCTCGAAGGTGCAAGACCGCGTAACGCTTCCGCGACAAAAGCGTATTGACACTGATCCCTGACTCAGCGGAGATCTCCTTGAAGCTCCTGCCCATCAGTTCATGGGCGATGAACACATTGCGCTGCTCTTCGGGAAGCTCTTCGAGTGCTTCATCCAGTGATTCGAAGAGTAGGTTGCGTGCGTAGGCAGCATCCGGCCCATCGTCGTCTGACGGCAGCAGATCGAGCAGCACACCCGACTCCGCCTCTCCTCCAATCGGCTCATTCAGAGAATCAGGCCGCTGCCTGCGGAAGAGGTCGGTAATGCGATTCCGCGCAACTCGAAAGAGCCAGGCCGTCACCTTCTCTACCGGCTTCATCATTCGATAGGTCTGGATCAGCTCATAGAACACATCTTGAAGCACATCCTCCGCGTCGCCGGAATCGAAGACCCTTTTGCCGATGAAACTTCGCAGACGCGGTTCATCGCGCTGCAATGCTTCGGCGATGAACTGGTCCTGCTCGGCAATCGTCCATTCCTGGCTTGACATCCTGCATCCTCTTCTGTCTCCCTGCGGAGGTCTAGGGTCTCTGTAGGTGTTAACGCATCGGAAGGAGAGATATTGTATGAGTTCGCCAAAAAAGTGAGGGCGAGGAGAGACGCCTGCCAACTCACGCCCGATCTGGGGCGATCTCCCTTTCTAGTCGATTGTTCCCTCAGCATCTTGAGGACACCCGGCGGGCAGGGCTTTTCTCCGGCCTGCATCTCCCTGATTCGGGGCGTTGTGCGCTGAGTTCGGGCTCAGCAACTCGCGAGATGGCTAACGTGGAATGACGAGAGCCCGACTATTCAATGCCCATGTTTTAGCATGCTTTGTGCATGGTTGAAAAAACGCATCGAGTGCCCCTACGGTCGTACTGGTCGAATGTCTACGCGGGGTCATGCTTCAGAACGCTTACGCAGCCCAGAGGCAGCTTCGAAAAGTAACAACCAAATAAATGCTACCTCGGCCAAGGCGGAGACTATACACTACCGTGGTCCGGACAGGGCTCTCCGCCCGACGCCTTGTACCCCCCGGGGGGCGTCTCTATCTTCACATCGAAGGTGTCGCAATGCTGGATTTCATAGATTTTCGCAACGATGAAAATAATAAAGACACCGCGCAGAAGCTTGCGCCTGGGGCCAAGGCAAACAAGGCCGCCATCATCTTCGTCCACGGGTTTACAGGGGACGTACGAACGACTTGGCGAAGTATCCCCGCCTATCTAAAGCCGATGGACGCACTGCAGGACTGGGACCTTCGCGGATTCGGCTACCACAGCTCCAAGCTTTTTGATCTGGTAGGACTGTGGAGCGCCGACGCGAAGCTCGAAGAGATCGCAATCAAGCTCGCGGAGCACCCAGAAATCAAACACTATGAGACCGTCGCATTCGTCGCCCACAGCATGGGTGGACTGGTAGTCCAGCAAGCCCTGGTGACCGACGCCGCGCTCAGAAAGCGTACCTCTCATGTGGTGCTCTTTGGAACACCAAGCAAGGGCCTGGTGAAGGCAAGGGCGCTCTTCTTCTGGAAGCGGCAGATCCAGAACATGGAAGCAGGCGGAGCTTTCATCACGCGCCTGAGGGCGGCATGGGACAAGTTGAAGCTTGATACGGTGCCTCAGTTTACCTTCACGACGGTAGCCGGGGAGATGGACCAGTTTGTGCCTCCAGGCTCGTCTCTCGCCGATTTCCCAAGCTCGACGCAGCGCGTGATCCCCGGCAACCACATCACCATGCTCGACGCGAAGTCGCCCAACGACTCCTGCGTCCAGATCCTCGTGCAGTCGATCGTTGGCGACAAGGCCGCAATCGGAGTGCAAAGCTCGGCGAATGTATCCATTCAATTGGGCAGGTTTCGCAATGTGATTCGGCAACTATGGCCCGGTCGTGATGGCCCGGATTCGCCACCTCCGGACGGATTGGACGACCATGCGGCCGTGCTTCTGGCCATCGCTCTCGAGCAGACCGGCAGCCGCGAAGATGCGATGCGCCTCCTGCTGGCGCACAAGCCCTCCGGAACCGACGCGCTCGGGACACTGGCCGGCCGATTCAAGCGCCGCTGGTTGTTCAATCGCAAGCGCGACGATCTGACCAAGGCCATCGAGCTCTATCAAGCTGCCTACAATCAGGCTACCGGGAAGTCCAGCCCAGACCACGATCAAGCCTACTATCATGGCATCAATCTCGCATACCTCGTGCTGGTGGGAACAGGCGATCGACCCGCGGCAGAAAAGATGGCAGAGGCGGTGCTCGATCACTGCAGACACGCCAAGGATCCGGCAAAGAACCATTGGGTTTTGCCGACGCAGGGGGATGCGCTGCTCATACTGGGCCAAATTCCTGAGGGACTCAAGCATCACAAGGATGCCGCCGCTCAGCAATTGGAGCCATGGGAGGCCCAGTCGATGGAGGAGCAGGCACTCCAACTCGCCGGTTACCTGAAGCTGCCGGAATCGCAGGTGAAGGCCATGGCGGACTGTTATGAAAGAGGCATCTCGTGAAGTTGCCATTGTGTTTTGTGCTGATGCCGTTCGGCAAGAAAGCCTCTGCTGACGGAACCCTGATCGACTTCGACCAGGTTTACGCGGGTCTGATCGCACCCGCCATCCGCGACGCGAAACTCGAACCCATCCGCGCGGACGAGGAGAACACGGGCGGCATCATTCACAAGCCCATGTTCGAGCGCCTGCTGCTCTGTCCCTTCGCCGTGGCCGACCTCACCACCGCCAACGCCAACGTCTTCTATGAACTCGGCGTTCGCCACGCTTTCAAGTCCAAGAGCACGGTGCAGATCATGGCCGAAGGAGTCAGGCTGCCCTTTGACGTCCAGATGCTCAGAACCATTCCGTACAAGCTCCTGCCCGATGGCACACTCGATCCTGCCGCCGTGAAGTCCACCCAGGAGATCATCGTGCGCTTCATCGAGGAGTCGCGCAAAGGGTCCAAAGACAGTCCCATCTTCCAGCTCCTCGACGGTCTGCCGGAGCCCTTGATCGAACACCTCAAGACCGACGTGTTTCGCGACCGGATCGAGTACTCGGCCGACATCAAGGAACAACTCGTGGCCGCCCGCAAGGCCGGTGTGGATGCCGTCCGCGCGATCCAGCGGGGCCTTGGCGATGTCGCCGAGGTGGAATCCGGCATCGCAATCGATCTCATGCTCTCGTACCGGGCCGTTTCGGCATGGGAGGATATGGTCGCCCTCATCAAGGATGCTTTCTCCAGGCCGTTGGCCAATACGGTCATGGTGAGGGAGCAGCTCGGGTTTGCGCTCAATCGCCTTAAGCGTCGACCAGAAGCGGAGGCGGTCCTGCAGAAGCTCATCGACGAACGCGGCCCCAGCAGCGAGACCTGCGGCCTCCTCGGCAGAGTCTACAAGGACCTGTGGGAGGACGCCCTCAAGGCTGGCAAACCCGCCCTTGCCTCAGGCTATCTGACCAAAGCGATCGAAACCTATCTGCGTGGATTTGAATCCGACTGGCGCGACGCGTTCCCCGGGGTGAATGTTGTCACCCTCATGGAGCTACAGGACCCGCCGGATGAGCGCAGGAAAGAACTGTTGCCGATCGTCCGTTACAGCGTCGAGCGCAAGATCGCAAGGGCTAAGCCCGACTACTGGGACTATGCGACTCTCCTTGAACTTGCGGTGCTCGAAGAGAATCGCGACCATGCTTACAAGGCTCTCTCCTGCGCGCTTCCCTGCATCCGCGAACCGTGGGAACCCGAGACCACCGCGCGAAATCTTCGCCTGATTCGCGAAAAGCGAGAGGCGCGCGGAACGGCCGCCGCCTGGGCAAAGGAACTCGAAGATACGCTGACCGGCCAGTGAGTGCGGTTTGTTCATATGGCTATGGACGCTATCGTCATAGCCCTCTCCGTGAGCGCCAAAGTCAGACCTATCCAACCTGCGAATTCCTTGGAAGCGGCACGGCGGTGTGCCCACAGTATTTTTGATGGGGATGACGCGTTTCAGATTTGCACATTGCAGACAGATAAATGATGTGCAAAAATCCACTTATCAATTATTAAAACACCGCTTATGCCTCCCCTAAGCTGCGGATCTGCACGTTGGCGTCGCAGCTTTAATCGCATGGACGAAAAACCTGATCGCATCGCATAGAGGTCCCCTTGCACCTACTACGAACCGCGGCTCTTTGCCTGTTTTTCTGCGTTGCAGCGTTGTCGTTTGGTCAAAACGCGTCGACAAGTGTGCACGGAACCATCAGTGACGCAAGCGGAGCCGTGATTCGCGGTGCAGTGGTCACGATCGAAAATCACTCGATTGGATTCAAAGCAACATCCACATCGAACGCGCAAGGTGTGTACTCCTTCCAACAACTAAGCCCCGGAGCTTATACGATCACGGCCACGGCGACGGGGTTTGGGCGGTATACCGTATCGGCGAATCTGTTGGTCGCGCAGCCGGCGACGGTGAACGCCACCCTGCAGGTCAGCTCCGACACGGTCTCTGTCGATGTCTCGGGTACCGCGGAGACGATCAATACGACCGATGCGTCGATCGGCAATGCGATCAACAATGAGACGATCATGGCGCTGCCATCCGAAGCGCGCAATCCACAGACCCTGCTTGCGCTCCAGCCGGGGGTTCTGTTCATTGGCAAGACGACCTCGAACGAAAGCCGCAATGGTGCGGTGAGTGGCGCGCGCGCGGACCAGACCAACATCACGCTCGATGGACTGGATAATAATGATCAGATCGCTCCAGCGGCATTTACAGGTGTATTGCGTACAACGCTCGATGCCACGGAAGAGTTTCGTGTCACCACATCGAACTCCAACGCCGACACAGGCAGATCTTCAGGTGGGCAGGTGAACCTGGTCACAAAATCCGGCACCAACACGGTCCATGGCTCGCTGTATGAATACAACCGGTCTTCGATCGGGATCGCGAATGACTGGTTTAACAAATCCGGACAGCTTCAGTCCGGAGAAGCGAACCGTCCGGGCAAGCTGGTGCGGAATACCTACGGAGTGTCGCTGGGCGGACCGCTGCGGAAGGACAAGATCTTTCTCTTCGGAAACTATGAAGGAAATCGCCAGAACGAATCGGCCACGGTGACACGCACAGTTCCGACGGCGTCTCTGCGTGCTGGAAACTTGCAGTACTATACGAACGATGGCTCTGTGGTGACGTTGATGCCATCGGATGTCGCTGCGATGGATCCAAACTGTTCCGGGAATGGAACCTGTCCAACCGGCCCCGGAGATAATCCAGCATCGCTTGCGCTGTTCAAGAGCTATCCTTTGCCCAACGGCACACTGTCCGGCGACGGTTTGAATACAGCGTCGTATACGTTCGCGGCGCCTGCTCCGGTGATTCAAAATGTCTACATCACGCGGTTGGACTTCAATCCTTCAGACAAGCACAGGTTTTATGTTCGGGCGAGCATGCAGAACGATAGCGACTCCTCGGCTATGACCGCGCTTCCGCAGTTTCCAGGGCTGCCGTCGAACAAAAAGTCGACAGACGATTCGAAGGGAATCTCCGGAAACTACACGTGGGTCCCAACGTCAAACACGGTCAACAACCTGCGCTATGGGTTCATCCGGCAGAGCATCGCGACGACGGGTGTGGGGTCTGGAAGCTATGTCACATTTCGGACACTCGACACCCCGACGGGGATGACGCGGTCTACCGCCACGATCGTACCCACGCACAACCTGATCGACGACTACACCTGGACGAAGGGCAAGCACACCATCCAGGTAGGGCTGAATTACCGGCGGTTCACCTATGAGAACCAGACGGATGCCAACTCCTACTCTTCGGGGAGCTCGAACGCCTACTGGCTGTTGAACGCCGGTATCTCCGGGCTTGGTGGGAGCCTCGATCCGGCCGCCTTTGGCTACGCGCCTGTCTCAGACGGCTCGGGCACTGCGGCTGCTTTTTCCAGCAACTACGACTTCGCGGCTTCGATGCTGGCAGGTCTTGTGGATGAGCAGACAAGTCAATTCAACTACACGCTGTCTGGCGGAAAGACGGGGAATCTGCTTCCACAAGGCGGTAAGGTAGGCCGATCGTTCCGTACGAACGAGGCCGAGTATTACATCCAGGATACCTGGCGTCCAATCAGCAACCTGACGATCACCGCTGGAATCCGCCACAGCATCCTGCAGACGCCGTACGAGACGAACGGGCAGCAGGTCCAGCCGACGATCGATATTCACCAGTGGTTTCAAACCCGGGGACAGCAGGCCGCGCTGGGCAACAGCGTTCAGCCCGAGATCTCGTTTGCACCATCGGGCAAGGTGAATGGAGGCAAGCCGCTCTACCCGATCAACTGGGGTAATGTTGCGCCCCGTCTTGCATTCGTATTCTCCCCCATTACGGATGAGGGAACATGGATGAACAAGGTCTTCGGAGGCGCAGGCAGAAGCTCCATCCGGGCCGGATTCGGGATCTACTACGACCACTTCGGTCAGGGCCTGGTCACGAACTACTCGCGCGCAGGGTCCTTCTCGCTGTCCTCTTCGATCACCAACCCGGCGAGCGTGCAGACGGTCGATAACTCTCCGCGGTTTACGGGGCTGCACAATCTTCCGGGCGGCCTCGTTCCTTCGGCTCCATCGAGCATCAGCTATCCGCAGACCCCTTCCGATGATCCGACTGGAACCGGTTTTGCAATCACGCAGGGTCTGGACGATCACATCAAGACGCCCTATTCGGAGGTATTCAACTTCTCCTGGCAGCGCGAGCTTCCGGGCGGCTTCACCTTCGAGGCAGATTATGTTGGCCGTCTGGGCCGGCACCTTCTGCAGCAGGAAGATCTGGCGCAGCCTCTGGACCTTGTCGACCCCAAGGGCGGAATGGACTACTACACGGCTGGCACGATGCTCTCGCAGGCCGTGGATCAGGGCCGCACCGATGTTGGGGCCATCGCCTACTGGGAGGATCTCTTCCCCGACGCGAAGACGTCGACGATGTCCGCCACTCAGAACATCTATAGCAACCTCTGGCAATACGTGCGTGGCAATGAGACGGCCGGCCTGTACAACCTTGACATCTCATGCGATCCCGGCTGCGGGGGGAAGACGGGCCGGTACTGGCCGCTGCAATATTCCTCTCTGTATGTGACTTCATCCCTGGGCTCGTCCTCCTACAACGCGGGCCAGTTCATCCTACGGCATCCGATGAAGCACAACGTCCAACTGGACATCAGCTACACCTATTCCAAGTCGCTCGACATGGGTTCCGATTCGGAAAGCAATCCGACGAACAATAGCTTGTATAACTACGGGTTTATCCTGGATGCATTCAACCCGCGAAAGAACTATGCCGTTTCGGACTTCAACACCAAGCATCTGGTCACCGCAGACTGGGTGCTGCGACTGCCGGTGGGAACCGGGCAGCGGTACGGCGGAGGCGCCGGGCATCTCGCCAATTCAGTCATCGGAGGATGGTATTTCTCAGGAATCGCCCGCGCCTCAAGTGGCCTGCCATTCGCCATCTCGGATGGAGACGGCTGGTCAACAAACTGGGAGTATGAGGGCTACCAGGTACAGACCGGGCCGATCAAGATGCGCAAGCACATTACCTCAGCCGGGTCACCGCAGGCATTCGACGACCCAACGGCAGCTCTCAAGAACTTGAGAGATCCTTATCCGGGAGAGGCCGGAGAGCGCAATAAGCTTGTGGGAGACGGCTACTTCAACGTAGATGCGGGCCTGCATAAGAACGTGGCAATCACAGAAAGGTTCCGTCTCCACTTCGCCTGGGAGGTCTTCAACGTGACGAACTCGGTCCGCTTCGATTCGCACCAGATCGACACCGGTTCCACCGATGGGACCCAGGTTGGCGTCTATAGCGGGCTGCTTACGCAGTCACGGAGAATGCAGCTATCCGGACGGATCGAGTTCTGATAGCCCGGCTGCAATCGCCCGTTGTGTGGGGTGAGATTTTAGGCGGTGCGTACGTCATCTGCGCCGGAAGCCATTACCGATGGCTTCCGGCGCAGACGGACGCGAGACGAGGAAGCGTCAAGTGGGATGTCCGAAGCCAAGGCCAGGCGCATGTTCAGGGATAGCAAGCCGGAGGCTAAGAGGTCCCTTCGGAACACGCATGCGACTTCAACCGCTGTAAAAGCGACCATACCGACGAGTCTGTTGAAAGTGCCGTGCCTGATTGACTTAAATGGTCGGGGCGAGAGGATTCGAACCTCCGACCCCCTGGTCCCGAACCAGATTTTTCCTATTTAGGAGTTTCTCGAAGTTCATGCCTTTGGAATAAATAAGTTATGACCGGCTGATTTGAAAATGTGGCTTCGTGTTGCTCTCGGAGGTTTTGACGGCTACGATTTCGTCTACGTTTGCAAGCTTTATCATGGCGAAGGGTGTGTTCCATGCTGTTCCCCCGCTCCTTTCCTCTCTTGGCTATCCTAGTATGTCTCCGTCGACTATGATGTCAATCTAGTATCGAGGCGATCTCCCCTGCGATGTCATCTATATGATGGGTGCGTGCCCCGGCCCCCATGCTTCTGCAATGGTCGAGGTGGCGACAACAACACCCATCCCAGGCTCTTGGTCCATTACTACCGTAAACGCGGATATTCTCTGCCCGTGTTCTATCTACAACTTCATTGCTAAAGGATTCGATCTGCTTCCGCAGCTCGACTGTCAGTCAAGCCCTTCTTCAGGCAGCATACGATGCTCGATCTCGTCGCGTAGAACATCGGGAATCCGAGCGCTTCGCTAGAAGAGTGATCGCGAAGACGGAGGTGTCCCGAAGATCGAAGATCTCTCGATGGGTACCGGCTGTCGTGACCCTTGAGGGACTAGATTCAACAGCAGCAGCTTATTCGCAAGCAGTTCGTCACAGCTTCCACCCAAAAAAGCAGTCGGATTGGCGAGCAACAAGGGTTTATAGCCATCCGGAAACTTTCAGTTCACGCCTCAGCTGCTCGAACTCTTCCGTCACACGGGGCATGAGGTTTCCGAGAAGGTCTAGCTTGTCGGTGTGGGCAGCGGTCTCCATCTCCATCGCCACCACGCTCAGCCTCACCGCTGAAACGGTGGCTGCTGATCCCTTCAGTGAGTGAGCCTGAAGGAGAACACCCGGTCCGTCCTTCTCGGACAATCTCTTACGTAGGGTATCCATCTGAGAAGGGAAATCGCCAATGAAGCCTCCCAGCACGATCTCGGCGAGCTGGCGGTCTCCCATCAGTCGGTTCAGCAGGGCCTCGCCATCGAAGACAGGAGCTGGCGGCTTCGCGGGTACATCCGGCAAGATCTCAGCCTTCACCAACGGAACTGCCGCCTTGTTCCACTTTGCAAGTACATCGGCAAGGTGCTGCATGTCCAAGGGCTTGGAGATGAAGTCGTCCATACCCTCGCGCAGGCATCGCTCCCTATCTCCTGCCATTGCGTGGGCCGTCAGGGCGATAATGGGTATTCGAGGGCCGCCCGACCCGCGTATGCGCCGCGTCGCCTCATACCCGTCCATTACTGGCATCTCACAGTCCATCAATATGAGGTCGTAGGCTTTGTGGCGCAAGGCTCTGATCGCCTCGGCGCCATGGATGACTGCCTCCGCCTGATACCCCAGCTTACTCAGCTGCGCCAGGACGACAAACCGGTTGGTCGCGTTGTCCTCTACGACGAGGATACGGGCCTCGTCCCCGCGACCTGTTGTTGCGGGACCGGCAGCTAACACAACCGTGCCTCGGGCGGCAGACTCACCCGACACCTGATCGAGAAGCTGTACTTCAGCGCTTCTGTCTCCTAGCAACAACTCGTCTTCACCCAAATCCATCGCAGCCACCGTTTCGAAGATGACGGTGAACCAGAAAGTCGCCCCTTCCCCCTCGCGGCTCTCGATTCCAATGCAGCCTCCCATGAGCTCGGTCAGATGCTTCGAGATAGCCAATCCCAGGCCTGTGCCTCCGAATTTGCGTGTCGTCGATGCATCCGCCTGAACAAAGGGCGAGAATAGCTTCGCTGCCTGGTCCGCCCGCAGCCCGATACCGGTGTCGGTCACCGCGAAACGCACGGCTGTTTTGCCATCCTCTGACCCGGCGACGGCCACTTCGAGCACGATCTTGCCACGCGAGGTGAACTTGATGGCGTTCGACGCCAGGTTGTTCAAAACCTGACGGAGGCGGTTGACGTCGCCCCGAACGATCGTCGGCACGTCCGCAGACAGCCGTGAGCGAAAGTCCAGATTCTTTGTTCCAGCTTGGATGCGCCAGACTTCGGTGATCTCCTCGAGCGCCAGGCGGAGGTTGAACTCAAGACACTCGATCTCGATCTTGCTGGCCTCGATCTTGGATATATCCAGAACGTCGTCGATCACCGCGAGCAGGGTCCGTCCGCTACTCTGCGCCACTTCACTGAAGTGTCGCTGCTCCTCGGAGAGTTCGGTCAACAAAAGTAATTGGACCATGCCAAGCACGCCGTTCATAGGTGTTCGGATCTCGTGGCTCATGTTGGCCAGGAACTCGCTCTTGGAGCGAGTGGCAACTTCAGCCAACTCTCTTAGTGCGGCAGCTTCCTTGAGCTGGGAGCGTATCTGCTCGGTTTGCTTCTGGACTTGGCTCTTTAGCGACCAGACCCACCACAAGACGCAACAGGTAAGTGCTACGGCCAATTCCAGTGCGCGAATGGTGTGTCCAGTAGTCCACCACGAAGCGGCTTTGAGGATAGCAATGTCGGACGGAGACCGGAGGAGGATAACAAAAGACGCCGGGTTGCGATCGGCGTCTGAGGATATGACACAGATGCCGGTGAGCAACACCTCGCTCCCATCGGCAATGTGGGATACGGGGTCGGCGCTGGAGCGGTTTAGATGAGCCTCGAAGAGTTCCTCGCCCTGACGCAAGAGGAAGACATCCTCGGAACCTCCTCTGCGGCTGTTAACTATCTGGCCCCGCAGCTCAACCAACTGGCCATCATATTTCGTCCTGTTGAAGTAGACATGGCGATTGATGACGTTCCCCGCCTCGATAAACTGGGGCTTAACGGGAGAAGAGCGGCTGGCCGGGCGAAAGATAGCGTCTTCAAGGACAGGCGCGTACTCTCCCATGGCGGGAAAGCCGACCGCCTCGATGGCAGTGCCTAGCTCGGGGATCTCCCTTGAGGCGGTCTGAACGCGGATGCCATCATTCCCTTGCTGCAGGTAGAAGCCCCTGTTCGGTAGGATCCAGGTAATAGTCCCTGATACTTTGATCCGGTGTGCCATCTGCCCGAATCGAAAAGCATCACGGGCGGACACGACTGGCTCGGCAAAGGGCTCGGCATTTGATGCATGCAGGACGTCGAAATCCTTCCTAGCAGGGACGATCAGGCTGACTCCAACAAACTGTCGCCGATCGTTGAACTCTGTGGCGCACACTCCACGAACACGCACAGCAGCATCGATGAGATGAATGTAATGAACGCCTGCAAAAGCTTGGAGGACCAGCTTCACTGCAGACCCACCAACATCAAGGATGACCACGAGAGCCGTGTGATCGAAAACCTTCTTAATATTTGCGGAACGGACAATACCGCGAAATTCGACTCTTTGGCTATCCTCTGCGCCGCCAACTACATCGGAGTAAGTGACTGGAACGGCGCGGGGCAAAGAAGCTCGCCCCTTCACCAGCACCTTTGAGGCAATTACCACCGGCGCAAAAAAGCCCGGCCCACTGACCCCGGTCACCTCGACACGATCTCCTACATGGGCATCCGCAAAATCGGTACGATCGACGGATATACCCGCAGTCTGGTCTTGTAGAAAAAAAGAATTTCTATAACCGGAAAAGGCTGTGATGACCCCGCTCAGATGCACAGGATGAGCCAATGCGGCGTCTTCAGGCGTAAGTTGACGGACCTGCCGGACCGTTGCGATTGGAAGAGCAGCCACTGTCTGGTGTTGGCCCACCATTGCAGAACATTGAAAGCCTATCCACGCCAGAACCAATGCGGCAGGCCTCGTCATTGCTGGACGGCCGTCCCGTAGCCTGCGACTTCCATTTTACGGACATTGCTTGCCACAGATTCACCTCAGATTGAATATCGGCACTCAACAGGTATCCTTCACTGGCAAGTATGGGATTTGCTCACAAAACGATGGCGGGTCCGAGGGGGCTATCATGTGCCGGAAACCTCGCTCATCACCTGAGTTGAGAGGTCGGTCGGTTCATATCAGCATTGTGGTTCGTCGAGGAATGAAAGAGGCTTCCCGGCAATAGAAAGGCATACCGGCGATCCGTGAGGTAAACCCCATCGGACTTGTCAGTTGCGCCTAAATGTTGTTCATATCGGAAAAAATAGGACTTGTTGTGGCACCACAATGTGTCCGCAATGTGCACAATCCGACATAAGCGCGCCACGTTCTATTGATAGGGGTGACACAGAGCAGGATATGCCTCAGAGTTCCTAGCCGGTCGATGTGACCGGCAAGGAACGCGACACGCATTGCCCGAAAAGGGGCAGGTCGTTGGACGAAATGCTCATCTTTTATGCGTAAGCCCTGCTGTCTCGGCCCACCATAGAGGTGAGCTGATCGACTACTTCCTTAACGGAGTTGGACTGGGCGAGGAGTTGTTGGGCTGCGGAGGCGGTCTGCTCGGCGGCAGCGGCGTTGCTCTGTGTCACCTTTTCCATTTGGTGGATCGAATTGGAGATCTGTCCGATCCCTTTGGACTGTTCGTGGCTGCCGAGATTGATTTCGTCGACTAGGACCTTCATCTTAGACGCCTCCGCGGTGATAGTACGGATGGCAGTGGCCACCTGGTCGACCTGAAGCTTCCCGGCTTGAGACTTGGCGATGGAATCCTCGATAAGGCTGGCCGTGTCCTTGGCGGCTTGTGCGGAGCGCTGCGCGAGATTACGGACCTCATCGGCGACGACTGCGAATCCGGCCCCAGCCTCTCCCGCGCGGGCAGCCTCGACGGCTGCGTTGAGTGCGAGGATATTGGTTTGAAAGGCGATCTGATCGATCACTTTTATAATCTTGGCTATTTGTTCGCTGGAGGCGTTGATGCCGTCCATGGCCGCAACCATATTGATGAGTTCACGATTGGTCTTCTCAAACTGGATGCTGGACTGGAGACCATGGACGCAGTGGTTTGCGAGTTTTCGGTGTTGCGCCGAGCCATAGCGTTGATTTCTTCGCTGGAGGCAGAGGTCTCTTCAATGGACGCGGCCTGTTCAGAGGCGCCCTGCGCAAGGGACTGGCTGGAGGCCGAGACTTCGGAGGCCGCTGCAGCAATCTGTTCAGCTCCATCTCTGAGCGTGTTGACCGAAGCACGAAGTTCCCGGTTGATGCGGAGTACAACAAACGTAACAATGACTCCGACGCCCGCGGCGAACAGGAGAATTGAGATCGTGAACCAGGCACTTTGGGTCTCGACAGATTTGTTCGCCTGCGTAGCTGTGGCCGCGACGTTTGTTTGAAAAACGGTGAGAGCGGCCACCTGCTTTCGCACATTGCCGGCGAAAGGGAGGAAGTCGTTCTTTTGAATATCGGCGGATCCCTGGACATCTCCAGCGACCGCCTTCTGGTACATTTGGTCGCCGAACCCAGTAAGACCACTCATGGTCTCGTCGATGCCACCAAGCAAACGCTTCCCTTGCTCGCTGGAGATGAGCGTCGAGAGTTCGGTTCTCGCCTGTGTCATGGCGGCGATCTGCGTAAGATATTCCTCGTGGTATTTATCGAGTCCTGCACGGTCCTTGGCGAGCGCTCTGATTTCGAATCCACGGCTGAGGGAGATCAACTCAGCTATATTCGTGTTCAGTGTCTCGGCCAGGACCAGCTTTCTGGATGTCTTGTAAATAACTTCATCCATGCTGCTGTCCATCCGGGCCAGCATGGCGAGGCTGAGAATACCTGAGACGAAACACGCCCCGAGAGCTGCGGAGAAGCTGTATAAGAGCTTTCTACCGATGGTCAGATTCTGCAGAGCCATGATGGTCATTCTCCAAGGTCGGTGAAGGATGTCAGTCCGGCAGGCGACCCGTGACAGTGGACTAAGGATCCACGCTCTGTCTACCCCCAGACGACAAGATAGTATGATTATTGGCACGACGACCGATAGCATGAGAGATGGCTATGCGAGACGGCAGCGTTCGACTGGAGCAGTAGGCCGGTGTCTCGCGTTTCACGGACCGCACGATGGGACGTAGCGTAGCCGTTGAAGTTATTGATCTGTGGGCTCCAATCGGGCCAGACCGCCTTGGTGACAGGGCAATCGCATTTCAAAACTGCTCCAATAATCTGAGCAGAAAGTCGTCGTCCCATCCGGAGCGTTTGAATTTACCGCGCAAGGAGCCTTTCGATCCTTTCTTTTTCACGGCGTTGAGGACCATGTATCTGAGCACCGCGAGGCTGTGGGGACCGTTGCCCAATCGAGTTCTGTCCTGATCCTCGTTCATGACCACATCCAGTCGCCATTGGAGCCTGTTTTCCACGCCCCAATGCTGGCGAACAACGGTGTTGAAACGCTCCGGCGACAGAGCTTTGCTGAGCAGGTAGTAGGCCATTTCGGTAGTTGTTTTCTCTGGCGTCTCGCGAACTCGAATCACTTTGCCGATCGCCCTCAGGCCCGGCCATTGGTGCTCTTTCTGGAGCCAATCGATATCCGTGGAAACCGTTGCCGTGCGGGTCTCGATTCGTCCGTGGTCGGCCTCGACGACGGGCGCGGCCACGGCGACCTTGCAGTCTGGATCGTCCAAAAGCAAGATCACATCGTCATGCAGCGTGCCCTGGTTACCCTTCAGCGCCAGCGCGTAGTCACCTTCCTGCTCTACGATCTGCTGCGCGATCGAACGCTAGCAGTTGAGCGCGTCGGCGGCCACGATGGTGCCCTTCAGCGTAAGCAATTACAACAGCTTCGGCACCGCGGTGATCTCGTTGGACTTGGCGTCGGTGGCTATCTGCGCCAGCACCATGCCCTGCTCGCAGCCCCAGGCACTGACCATGTGCAAGGTCGACTTGCCACTGGCCCGATCGAACGAGCGGCGCAAGACCTTCCCATCGATGGCCACAACGCCCTGGCATTGCTCCGAAAATTGAGCCATGAACCGCTGAAACGGCTCGCGGAACCGCTCCGGGTCCAGATTGCGAAACAACCGGCTGAACGTGTCGTGGCTGGGCAGGCCATAGTGCAATGCACCGCACTCGTCATCGGATGCTCATCGGTACTCATCGCTTGTCATTGAGTGCATCGGCGATTTTGTGTAAATAGAGAAACCTTCGGTCGCCATGCGCGTTTTCAGCACAAACCTACCCTCACCGACTGTAGTCGGCAGCTGCGCGGCAGGCGCACGAATGGCAAATCCAACTCAAAATTAATCCTCGAGCGTGAACACGGGCTCGATGGGCAAGAACAGGTGATGGTTCCATGATTCCTTGTCCACACGGTTGATCATATCTGTGCGACTCGTCCCAATTGTCGCCAAACATCCAGTCTTGGTGAAGATCCGATGCACGCTTCAAAGAAGACTGGGGATAAAGCTTCGAGAGTGGGTAACTGCTATCTCCTCTAATACCCACGAACGACAGCTTGCGTCGAGAAGGGCAAATTCGATCCCGATCTTGTTGTCACTCTTTGATCGCCATCGCACATAGCCATCGCCAGCAATTTCACGTTGTTCCGACGGAAGACGGCATTTAAAAGCAACCTCCCCTGTAGCGATCGGACCAGAGTAGTCTACGCTGAATCCACCCCGTCCCAGCCGAATGGAGTCTTGCCCCGTGGTTTTGCCGGTTTTCTCGATCCTAATGTCCATTGACTGTCTCGACGCGGACTCCATCGGTGTAAGCCATAGAGTGGACCTTTCTTGCAGGGCCCTCTCCGCAACTTGAATGAGCTGCCCGCGAGAGAGAGGCTTGGTAAGAAAGGCCTCGACCCCAAGACCGTGCATCTCCCTCTGGTCGATGTCACCGAAGCCGCTGACAAAGACGATGCTGGGAATTGGAGTCCCAAGCCACGCAATATGGCGAACAAGTGTAATGCCATCCATGATGGGCATGCGTGCGTCGGTCACCAGCAGATCGATGGGGTGATCCTTGATAATGGCGAGCGCGCCTTCTCCGCCTCTAGCTGCGTACACGTTGCGGCAGCCGGTCAATTCAAGCCACCTCCCAAAGATTTCGAGGATATCAGGTTCATCATCCACCAACAGAATTGTTGCCTCATTTAGATTAGTAGGTCGCCTCCACTTGATGATCTTCTTTTTGATCGGAAGCATCCGACTCGATGGGAAGAACCAGCCGGAAGCAGGTATGTATGGTGTCTTTACACAGAACCAGCGTGCCACCGTGCTCCTGCGCTATCGCACGGGAAAGACTGAGCCCCACACCCATTCCCAGACCGAACTCCTTCGTAGTAAAAAAAGGCTCCATTAAATGTGCTTTGAAGTGGTCCTCAATGCCAGGACCGCTATCGGTGACGTCCATGTATATTTCGCCGTCAGCGTAGCCCGTTGCCAAAGATATCCAACGTTCCGAAGAATCCGACTGGACGATTGCATCGAAGGCATTGTTGAGCAGGTTAGTTACGATCTGCCCGATCTGGGTTTCGCGGCACAGAATGTCCGGAACTTCAGCATTGAACTGCAACCGCAGCTCGACGCTATGACGCTCGAAACGTGCATATTGTAACTCGAGGCATTCTTCGGCGATTTCGCTAATAGACGCCGACAGCATCGGGTCCCGGCTACCTTCCCGGGCGAAGCCTCTTAGGCCGCGCAGGATCTTCGTGGCCCGATCAGACGTTCGCACGATGCCATCGCACTCCTTCAGTACATCGATAGCCGCAACAGGTGCCCCGCTGACCGCAAGACGTCTCAGGTCACTTGCTCTTGCATGGATGATCGCAAGTGGGTTGCTGATTTCGTGCGCCAGACCACCTGCCATATGACTCAGCGCTTCGATACGTTTTTCTCTAAGCAACTGCTCAAGTTTCAATTTGTCCTGCATCTTCCTCTCTTCGGTTATGTCACTAAAGAAGATGCTCAAGCCGTCATCCATTGGAAAAGCGTGCACTCTTGACCACCGTCCATACGGGGCGTAATAAGATTCGAACTTAATCTCTGACCGTCCTTCCATTGCACGGCGAAGGTGCTGCTCGACAGGGGTTGCAACTAGATCGGGGAAACAACTCCAGTAGTTTCCTCCTAGTTTGAAATCGGGGAGGCTTTGGAGCGCTCTCCGATTGCCGTAGAGAAGTGTCCAGTCATGACCGATCGCAACAACACTATCGGAGGTGCACTCCAACACAGAATTAACGCGCGCCTGCGATTGAAGTTCACGGACTATATCGGTCTCAGCCTGCATACGGCGACGCTCAATAGCATGACGAAGAGCCCGGGGAAGTGCGCGATTCTCGATCTGGCCTTTAATCAGGTAGTCTTGCGCGCCCTCCTTCATCGCTTCGGCAGCCAGCACTTCATCGTCCAAGCCGGTCAGGACGATTACCGGGACACCAGGAGCAGCAGCCTGTGCCCGCCGGAGGGTGTCGAGCCCGTGCTCATCCGGCAGTCCCATGTCTAAAAGAACGACGTCGACTCCACCCTTCGCAAGCTGAATCTCGGCGTCACGCATTCGTAAGACACAGGTCAGGTGGAAACTACCGGGTTTTTCCTGACTGAACATCTCGCGGAGTAAGCGAGTATCTCCCGCGTTATCCTCAACCAAAAGAATCTGGAGCACGGTCCTGTTCATGAGCGCCCTTCGTGGGGCAATTTGACAATGGACAGCCAAAAGTTGTCGATGCTTTTTACGACCTTAAGAAATCCATCCAGGTCCACGGGCTTCGTGATGAAACAGTTCGCATGGAGCAAATAGCTACGCAGGATGTCCTGTTCAGACGCAGAGGTAGTCAGGATAACGACGGGGATGCTCATAAGAACAGGATCTTCCTTGATCTCCTCCAGGACCTCCCGGCCGCTCTTCTTGGGCAGGTTCAGATCGAGCAGGATCAGATCCGGGCGAGGAATGTCCGCGTGCTTTCCTTCGCGGTGCAAAATTGCCATTGCTTCTGCACCGTCCGATGCGACCTGCAGGTTGATATGCACCTTCGCGTCTTTAAACGCTTCACGCGTGAGTCGGACATCGCCGGGACTGTCTTCAACCAAGAGAACTTCGAAAGCCGTCATATCTCTTTCAACCAATTCCGCCATGACCACTACCTCCTGGCAGGGAAAAGAAAAAGGTTGAACCCTTTTCGGGTTGAGACTCGACCCATATCTTCCCTCCCAACCTCTCTACAGTCTTCTTGCAAATTGCCAATCCAATTCCTGTACCGTTGAACTCGTTCCGTCCATGTAGCCTCTGGAAAAGGATGAAGATCCTCTCGAAATACTGAGGCTCGATTCCCAATCCATTGTCTCGAACGGAGAAAATCCATACATTGCCGCCGTTCTTCACAGCAGAAATGTGAACGCGAGGCGCCTCTGCACCTCGGTATTTGATGGCGTTCCCAATGAGGTTCTGAAATACCAGGGCTACTTGCGTATCGTCCGATATGATGGTCGGCAGCGCGTCATGAGTCACAATCGCGCCGCTCTCCTCAATCGTCGCTCGCAGGTTTGTAAGCGCTTCCTTTAATGCGGCTTCGCCGGATATCTCGTGAAGCACCTTAGCGTCGGTCCCCGAGCGTGAATAGGCGAGTAGATCCTGGATCAATCCCTGCATGCGGTTGCAGCCATCTACTGCGTATTCGATAAACTCATCAGCATCGGAGTCCAATCGCCCTCTGTAGCGCTTGGCCAGGAGCTGCGTATAACTGGCCACCATCCGCAACGGCTCCTGGAGATCGTGCGACGCAACATAGCTGAATTGCTGCAGTTCGATATTGGACCGCTTCAGTTCTTCGGCGGTCTTGATCAGATGCTCCTCAGATATCTTTCGCACACTGATGTTCCGGATGGCCGCTGTGATAAGGATGCCTTCAGCATTTTCCAACGGACTCAGCATGATCTCAATCGGGAACTTGCTGCCATCCTTCCGCAGCCCTGTCAACTCGATCCCTGTACCGATCTGCTGCGCCAGCGCGTCAGCCGCGCTCCTCGTTCCATCGGCGATGAGCCGTTCCGCGAAGCCCTCCGGGATGATATTTGTAACTTGGCGTCCGACGAGTTCATCGCGCCGGTATCCGAACTGAATCTCCGCCTGAAGATTGAGCAGGACGATATCGCCAGTCTGATTCACGATGACCATTGCATCCGGGGCCGCTTCCATCAAGCCCCGGTAGCGGGCTTCCATCTGCAACACGCGCTCTTCGGCAAGTTTGCGTACAGTGATATCGCGGACTGCTGCCGTCACCAGGATTCCCTCAGCGTTTTCCAACGGGCTAAGCATGATCTCAATCGGGAACCTGCTTCCATCCTTCCGCCGCCCGGAAAGCTCGATACCCGTACCAATCTGCTGCGCCAGTGCCTCAGACGCGCTTCTTGTACCGTCAGCGATGAGCCGTTCCGAGAAACCCTCCGGAATGATGTTCTTCACCGGCTGTCCTACAAGCTCGTCGCGATAGTATCCGAACTGTTTCTCCGCCTGAACATTCAAGAGAACGATTTCTCCGTCCTGGTTCACCACGACGATTGCATCTGGAGCCGCTTCCAACAGCCCCCGGTATTTCGCTTCCGACTCTTTGCTCTCACTGAGATCGTGGCTAAACTCAGAAAATCCCCGTAAATTGCCGGCTGGATCGCGCAATGCTGTGAGTGTTACATTCGCCAAAAAGCGTGAGCCATCTTTCCGTACACGCACACCTTGTTCTTCGTGCCGACCGCTTTCGGCGGTGATACGGAGCACCTCCTGCGGTCTATCTCGCTTGATATCTTCCGAAGGGAAAAAACAGGAAAAGTTGTGACCGATAATCTCGTCGGAGCTGTAACCTTTGATTCGTTCGGCGCCAGCGTTCCAACTTACGACCTGGCCCTGCGTGTCCATCATGAAGATCGCATAGTTCTGGATGCCATCCAGAAGCATCCGATACCGTTCTTCGCTTTGACGGAGCGACTCCTCCCCAAGCTGGCGCCCTTTCTCGAGCTGCGCCACATGTCCTTCAGCTGCTTGGCGCAACGAGATGTCCCGGATGGCTGCCGTCATCAGGAGGCTGTCGACATTTTCCAATGGACTTAGCATAATTTCCGCCGGAAACTCGCTACCGTCTTTTCGCAACCCGAACAGTGCTAGTCCTTCTCCCATCGCGCGCACTTGAGGATCGGAAATGAATTTATCCCGATATGCGGGATGCTGGCGGCGAAAACGTTCAGGGATCAAAATTTCAATCGGCTTGTTCAAGAGTTCTTCACGCCGATATCCAAACAGCTTTTCCGTCTGAGCATTTACTAAAACGATTTGAGCACTTCGATCTACGACGACCATGGCGTCCGGGGCAGCTTCGAGCAAACCTCGATAGCGGGCCTCCATCTGGATCGCCCGCTCTTCTGCTGATTTGCGGACGTCAATGTCGCGGAGCGTCGACGCAACCATGACTTCCAGCCGCTCATTCTGGACCGATAGGTCGATGCGCTGGCGCTCTATCCTGGCAGCGTCAAGCACAATCTTTTGGCTTTGATTGATCGAAAGATGAATCAAGGCCGTCAGAGTGAGAAGGCTTGCAATGAGAAGGCCTCGGTTGACCGACGCGTCCAACAGGTTCTTGGGTTCGCCCCGATGAAACCCCCAGAACTCCGCCGCGACGGCGAGAAGAACCGCAACGACTGCCGTGCCCCACAGTAGCCGCTTGGAGCGTTGCATAGCGCATAAGGCCAGCGGAAGAGTGAAGAGGATAGATCCGATGAGCGCCGCGGACGTCCAGAGATCGAGTAACGCCGCAAGGACACTAGTCCCAACAATTGCTGCTATCAACAACCTGCGATTCACTCATCACCCCGACCCTGATGGTCATCCGAGATGGCAAACGCACAATGCCTTGTGTTGGCACTCTCTACAGTAAGGGGCAAATCTCGTTGGGAGCAACTCAAAAGCCCTATGAAGACAAGACGTTTTGCAGTTAGTACGGGCATCAATGAGACCCCTCCAGCAGTGGATGAGTCTAAAACATTGGCCCATACGAGGATCGTAGTCCCGCGAGTTCATCCGAACGCGATCTTTGGGTAAGATAGCAACTTTCTTTATCCCTAAATGGAATAACTTCAGCCCGGAGCTGACTTTCCCGCTTGGGTCCAATCAAGGGTGCAGGGCTGATGTGAATCTGGGGTCACCTGACTGCGGTATGGAAGTGTTGAGCCTGGGGGGGCAGGGTGTTACTGACGATGAAAAGCGAAGCGCTCTCTAGGCTCACATCCTCTGATTGTCGAAGGCGACACCAATTTCTCGCACAGTCCTGCCACTACCGAAAACGAGGCTCCCTCCTCCCCGTCAACGAGTTACAGCTGTAGTACCAAGAAGTCCCTTCGGAACACGCATGCGACTCCAACCGCTGTAAAAGCGACTATACCGTCGAGCCTGTTGAAGGCTACCGTGCCTGATTGATTTAAATGGTCGGGGCGAGAGGATTCGAACCTCCGACCCCCTGGTCCCGAACCAGGTGCGCTACCAGACTGCGCTACGCCCCGAACTTGTGTGTTGACTGGATTTGACGGCGCAAGATTGGTCATGATCTGGGCAGGGAACCGAGCCGCAGATATACGGGAATCTCCAGGCTCTTTGGCCGGACGACCCACCGCACCGTCTGTCCTAGTCTACCAGAAAATCTGCCGGCAGAAACCATCGCGAGGAGGTCTTCTCCCGAGCCATCGTGCCTATGGTACCGTGGGCTGCACCACAGGGGTCCGGCGCCTTCTCGCAGTGCGCGCAGACACTCCCTTCGAGTTACCTCCCGAGCCATACGCTTGACCACGGCGTTGCACGCTGGAGGCGTCGAAGCTCGAAACGGCCCCCGGATCGTACGACCCTCCCTCCGGAATCAGCGTATTCTCCACCGCTCTCCCGGAATCGCCTCCAATCCGCATCTCGATCCGGCTCGCGTCGATGCCTTTTTCCTGGACCAGGTACTCTCGCACGTTCAGCGCCCGCTCCGCCGCATTGCCATCAGTTTCTTCTGGCGCATGACGGCCCACGATCAGAAGCTTCGCCCCGCTCTCGCGGTTCAGCGTCAGGGCGATGTCGTCCAGACAGCCCTTGGCCTCGTTGTCGACTCGATCCGGTCGCTTGCGATCCCGATCAAACCGCAGCGAGCACAGCGGGCGTGCCTGCGGAGCCACCGCCACCGGCGGCGCCAGGATAGTCACCACCGTCGTCGCCGTCTCACTGTGCCCCAGGTCATCGACCACATTGCAGGTCACGACCACGGGTCCCGGATCCGCCATACCCGGCGAAAACGTCGCCGAGGCCCCGCCTCCGCTCACCTGCCCGGCCGTGGTCCGGTAGGCATACGTCATGGCGCGGTTCTGCGGACTCACGGCCATCGCCCGGATCGTCACCTGTCCGCCCTGGAGCACCGTCGCAGGGTCCGCGGCGCAGGAGATGGTCGGAGGCTCCACCTTCTTCACCGTGAACACCGCCGAGCACGTCGCGATGATCTTCGTGCTCTTCTCCCGCACCACCCTGCCATTGACCGTGTAGTCGCCCGGAGCCAGCCCTGCCGTGTCGATCTGCACCGTCTCACTCTCTCCCGGAACCCGTGATGGTGCGAACGTCCACTGGTAGACATACCTGCGATTCGTCTTCAGATTCAGCGTGCTGGCACTCACCGTCAGCGGATCGCCCGGATAGACACTCGTAGGCCGCGCGGCGCACCCAAGCATCGTCCCATACCCTGGGGAAGCATCGCCGAATCGACCAACGAGGCCAGCCGACAATCGGTACGCCTCAATCTCACCAAATCCACCCGAGGCCCCGCCCACCCCGGAGGAAAGCCCATAGTCCACCTGCGAGTAGTGAAAGTCCGCCTGCAGCGGACGAACCGCGATATGGTCACCAAGATAAGGAAGGATGTAATCGACCCCCACACCACCTGTCACCCCCCAGCCCCACGTGTCCCTCTGGTTCGCCGGCCCGCTCACCCTCGCGCCGCCCGCCAGAAAGTGGGCAAAGGGAACAATCCGTCCAAACGGATAGCGCACCACCGGTCCCGTCTGGCCTGTCACAACGCGAAACCCATCACCCTTCGGAAAAAACGTCCCCTCCAACTGGATCCCGAGGTACCGGTTGAAGTAGCCCGAAACACTTCCCACCGTCCCGGGCTGGAGCGGTGTGTAGGGGGAGTTATTGACGTCGCTGTCCTGCGGATGAAAATACGCATACCCCCCATAGAGATCCACCCGCGACGGATCGATCTCCGGGCTACCCGACTTTGCCGCCTGCGCGGCTACCCGACCCGTCACTCCTGCCAGCAGCCCGGCAAACATGGTGGCGCGAAGCAGGTTGACCGGTCGAACGCGCATCGAATGAATCCTCTATGGCACTTGCCGTCATCTTATCCATAGAGGGAAGCCGGCAATCCGCCAGTCTGCGGGGCGGTATCTACTTCGATAGTCCATACGCCATGACACATTTGCCATTTTGGAACTACCCCTTCTCCCGGAGATCGGCCAGCGGATTCGCTATAATCGACTGGATGAACCACTGCACGGACTGCGGGTGTTGTGGTCCCCCGAACATCTCACGCTATCCCTGTGGACGCCGCTAGAGCATCTCGGGTTCATCCGCCGCATCTCCCCGACCACACATTCCAGCCAGCTTCCATCCTTCCTTTTTGCAGGATGAGGAGGAGGGTTCGTTGACCTACCAGACTGCCGAAAGCACCGCGACGCTCGAATCCCCCATCATGGCGTCCACTCATCTCGCCGAAGAGGCCCTCCCCGCCCGCCTCAATCACCTGCAGGCGCTCGAGGCCGAGTCCATCGCGATCCTCCGCGAGGCCGTCGCCGAGTTTGCCCGCCCGGTCATGCTCTACTCCATCGGCAAGGACTCGAGCGTCATGCTCCGCCTCGCCCAGAAGGCCTTCTACCCCGGCAAGATCCCCTTTCCCCTCCTTCACATCGACACCAGCTACAAGTTCCCGGAGATGATCGCCTTCCGCGACGCCTACGCCAAAGAGATCGGCGCCGACCTCGTCGTCCACCGCAACGAGCAGGCCATCGCCGGCGGAGCCAACCCGTACGAGCTCGGAACCCAGAACTGTTGCGGCCTGCTGAAGACCCGCGCCCTCCTCGACGCCCTCGAGGCCGGAGGCTACGACGCAGCCTTCGGTGGAGCCCGCCGCGACGAAGAGAAGTCCCGCGCCAAGGAGCGCGTCTACAGCTTCCGCGACTCCGCCGGCCAGTGGGACCCGAAGAACCAGCGCCCCGAACTCTGGAGCCTCTACAACTCCCGTCTCCGCAAGGGCGAGTCCATCCGGGTCTTCCCGCTCTCGAACTGGACGGAGCTCGACATCTGGCTCTACCTCTACGCGGAGAAGATCCCGATCGTGCCCCTGTACTTCGCGCAGGACCGCCCAGTGATCAACCGCGGCGGCCAGACCACGCTCTACCACGATGGCCTCAAGCTCTTCCCCGGCGAAAAGGTGACCACCCAGAAGGTTCGCATGCGCTCGCTCGGCTGCCTCCCCTGCACGGGCGCCATGCGCTCCGACGCCGACACCCTGCCCAAGATCATCGAAGAGCTCATGACCTTCCGCCGCTCCGAGCGCGAGAACCGCGCCATCGATCACGACGAAGAGGGAAGCATGGAAGTCAAGAAGCGCGAGGGCTACTTCTAAATGGCCAGCCACATCATCACCCCCGCGCCCGTCGCCCCAACCTTCGAGCAGTTTCTGGACTCCCATCTCTCGCAGGAGATGCTCCGCTTCACCACCGCCGGCTCCGTCGACGACGGCAAGTCCACCCTCATCGGACGCCTCCTCCACGACACCAAGTCGATCTACGAAGACCAGCTCGCCTCCGTCGCTGCCAGCCGCGTCAACCGGGCCTCCGGAGGCCACGTCGACTTCTCCCTCCTCACCGACGGCCTCAAGGCCGAACGCGAGCAGGGAATCACCATCGACGTCGCCTACCGCTACTTCTCCACCGCCAAACGCAAGTTCATCATCGCCGACACCCCGGGCCACGAGCAGTACACCCGCAACATGGCCACCGGCGCCTCCACGGCCGACGTCGCCATCGTTCTCATCGACGCGAGAGCCTTCCTCCGCCTCGGGACGCTGCTCCCCCAATCCCGCCGTCACACGACCATCGCGAGCCTCCTTGGCATCCCCCACGTCGTCGCTGCGGTCAACAAGATGGACCTCGCCGGGTACTCCGAAGAGACCTTCCGGTCGATCGAGCAGGAGTTCCTTGCCCTCGCCTCCCGCCTGAATCTCAAGTCCGTCAGCATGATTCCGATCAGCGCACTGGAGGGTGACAACGTCGTCAACCCCAGCCTGCGTATGCCCTGGTACGACGGCCCCACGCTGCTCGACTACCTCGAGACCGTTCCCCTCGCCACCGCCACCAGCCTCGCCGAGGAAGACGCCGCGCCCCTCCGTTTCCCCGTCCAACTCGTCCAGCGCCCCGACCTCGACTTCCGAGGCTTCTCCGGACAGGTCGCTCGCGGAGTGCTCCGTCCGGGCCAACGTGTGATGGCCCTGCCCTCCCGCAAAGAGTCCGTGGTCAAACGCATCGTCACCTACGACGGAGACCTCCCGGCCGCCGCCTATCCCCAGAGCATCACCGTCGAGCTCGAAGACGAGATCGACCTCTCCCGCGGCGAGATGCTTGTAGCCGCCAGCCCCACCGGCGAGTCCGAACCCGCCATCGCCACCCGCTTCTCCGCCATGGTCGTCTGGATGCACGAGGACCCCCTGGCCCCAGGCCGCACTTACATCGCCAAGCACACCACCCGCACCGTCCGCGCGACGGTCCGTGCCCTCACCTCCCGGGTCGACGTCGGCACCCTCGACCACGTCGCCGCCGAGACCCTCAACATGAACGAGGTCGGCGAGGTTGAATTCGAGACCAACCTCCCTCTCTTCTTCGATCCCTATACCATCTGTCGCGCCACCGGCTCACTCATCCTCATCGACGCCATCACCAACGCCACGGTGGGCGCTGTCATGATTCTCGGCCCCGTGACTGTCCCTGAATCTGATTCAACATCCGACGCCCCGACTCCCGAGGTCTCCACCCGACCCGTCCTCTGCCTCCTCCCCGGCCGTCCGCAGGATGCCGAACGTATCCTCGCGGCCTTCCTCGCCGGAGGCGATCGCGCCATCCTGATCGACCACCCGGACATCCCCGACTCGAGCCTCCCCGCTGTCGTTCGAGCCCTCCAACTCGCCGGTGTCATCGCCATCACCAGCCGCCTGCTCGATCCTGAGACCGAAGCCGCAACCGTCGCCGTCGCCGGGCCATCCGTCCTTCGCCTCAGTGAATCCGTGCCCACCCCCAGCGAATCCCATAACTAGACCAGATTGCACGTTGGTTTAGAGCACGTTGGTTTAGAACACGTTGGTATAAAGCCCGTTGGTATAAAGCACGTTGGTATAAAGCACGTTGGTATAAAGCCCGTTGGTATAAAGTCGGGTGCCCCACCTTCGCGACACGTCTCATCGTCGCTAAGGTGGGCCGGAGCGCCACAGCACCCAGCCGTAGACACCAAATCCGCTCTGTTTCTGAAGTAGTCTACAAACGCAAAGGAAGCGCAACGATGAGCCTCGTAGAAACCGTCGCCAACTGGCTAGCTCCCATCGACTACGAAACCCTCGCCCCCGAGGCCCTCATCGCCCAGGTCCTTGCGGACGCCGACGGCGCCCCCATCTGCCTGACCTCGAGCTTCCAGACCGAAGACATGGTCGTCCTTCATCTCCTGCGCCAGCAGTTCCCCACGGTCCCGGTCATCTTCCTCGAGACCGGTTACCACTTCCCCGAGCTCCTCGCCTACCGAGACCGCCTCACCGCCGAGTGGAACCTGAACCTCATCAACGCCATGCCCCTCCTCTCCCTCGAAGAGCACGAGGGCCAGTACGGCAAACTCCACATCGTTCAACCCACCAACTGCTGCCAGATGCGCAAGGTGGAGCCCCTCATGCGTTCGCTCGAGCACTACGACTGGTGGTTCACCGGCCTCCGCCGCGAGCAATCCCCAACCCGAGCCAATCTCAAGAAGGTGGAAGACCACACCACCCCCACCGGCAAGAAGATGAAAAAGGTCTCCATCCTCGCCGACTGGACCATGGCCCAGGTCAACGCCTACGCCGAAGAGCACCAGATTCCCCGCCTCGAGCTCTACGACCGCGGCTACACCAGCATCGGCTGCGAGCCCTGCACCGCAATCCCCGCCGCCGGAGCCGATCCCCGCAGCGGACGCTGGGGAGGCAACAAGCTCGAGTGCGGCATCCACACCTTCTCCCACAAGAGCTAGAGCAAAGTCAGCCTTGCTGTAGTGGTCTTTGCCCTTCTGTCTGTCATTCCCGTAGGGAATCTGCGTTTGTTTTCCTCTACACCAGCACCAAATCCGCTCTAGAACGATTCTCCAATCGCCGTGCCGTCAGGGCCGAAGGCCCGACCTGGGTAAGGCCCGGGTTCCTTGCCTGCGAACGACCGCGGGCTGAATGCCTTCAACTGCGCGATAAACGCACGAGAGCATACCACTTTCGAAAACACCGCCCGCTGTCCAGTTTTTCCATGCAACGGCCCATGTTCTGCACACAAAAAACTCCTGGTGAAACATTGGGAAATTCGCATCGTTGCCTGCTAACCCGTTTAGAAAACCATGGATGCGGGAAGTTGGGAAAAAGCAGCGATTTCATACCACTTTATTAGAAGAATAAAGCCAAGAGGTCCGACCATTTAGGCTGGAAACGCGCCCCCTTTTTTCTCCGTGTCCGCTGCCACCTCCCCGCGATCATCGGGTCGCGAAAGCGGGCATTGTCTACCTTCGCACGGTTGGAGTAACATCGGCCCCTCGCAGGAATAACGAATGCGAGTTACTCAAATCCGCGACGATCAATCTTTCAGGAGAGCGATGATGAGGACTGCAAACGACCGGATGGCCTGGATCTTCCTTGCCGCCGTACTTCCACTTCTATCGGGGTGCACCCGCCACAGCAAGGCGGAGCATTATTACCTCGTCGCCACCAACGTCAAACTGACCTATTGGCAAAACGCGCGGGCGGGGTTTGCGAAGGCTGCCGACCAGTACGGCGTCACCGCCGAAATGGTCGGACCAGAAACCTTCGATCCGCAGGCCGAAGTAGCCGAGTTCCACAAGGTAGCCGCCCTCAAGCCCGCCGGAATCCTCGTTTCAGTCAGCAACTCACCCCTCATGGCGCCCGAGATCGACAGTGCCATTGCCGCCGGAGTTCCGGTCATCACGATGGACTCCGATTCGCCCGAGAGTCATCGCCTCTACTTCATCGGGACCAACAACCTCGCGGCCGGTCGCCTCGGCGGCCAACGCCTTGCCGCCGTACTCAATGGCAAAGGCAACGTCGTCTTCTTCTCCAACCCCGGCCAGCCCAACCTCGACGAGCGCCTCAAAGGGTACAAGGACGTCTTCGCCGGATTTCCCGGCATCAAGGTCGTCGAGGTCTTCGACATGAAGGGCGACGCCGGCACCGCCATGGACAAGACAAAAGATTATCTTGGTCGGACCGGCGCTGAAAAAATCGACGCCGTCGTCTGCCTCGAGGCCTCGGCGGCCAAGGACGTCGGCGAGATCTTCGAACGCATGAAGTCCACCGGGCGCGTGCTCATCGGCATGGATACCGACGACCCGACCCTCGACCTAGTCCGGCGTGGAACCGTCGATTCGACCATCGCCCAGAAGCCCTTCAGCATGGCCTTTCTCGGACTCAAAGCCCTCGATGAGATCAACCACACCCCCGTCACGCCGCTTTCCCACGACTACGCACTCGATCCGTTCTCGCCCTTCCCATCGTTCGTGGATACTGGAGTATCCCTCATCGATCAGACCAACGTCGACGCCCTGATGTCGAAGACAAAAGCAGGCGCAGGCAAATAATTCCGCTCACTCCCCACGATCCATCCCTTGGGCGCGGGAGAGTGAGCGCCGGAGGGGAGACAGACAAAGAGATAAAATGAGGCGAAAGCCGCCCAAGGCTTCCCGGAGTTCTGCGCGCAACCGTCTGAACCGGGCCAAGCCCATTCTGCATCCCATGCCCAGGGGAAAAGTCATGCTGGAACGCAGACGCATCGTCGAACTTGACCTCACCGGCCACGCGCAGGTTCTCGTCACGCTCGTCCGTATCGAAGGATCCAGCTACCGCCGCCCCGGAGCGCATCTCCTCCTCGGCTCCAACGGCGCCTACGCCGGAACCATCAGCGGAGGCTGCCTCGAGTCTGAGGTCACGCGAAAGGCCCTCTGGATGGTCCGCAACGGGCCCATCGTCGAGCGCTATTCCACCATGTTCGACGACACCGCCGATATCCCCTACGGCCTCGGCTGCGGAGGTACCGTCGACCTCCTCCTCGAGCGCACCGACACCCCGGAAGCCCGTGCCCTGCTCGCCGCCATGCAATCCTCCCTCACCGGCACTGAGTCCGTCGTCCATACCTGGCTTCCCACCCCGACCCGCCCCCTCCGCCGAGCCATCCTCGATCCCACTGGCAAAGTCCTCTTTCGCAGCGAATCCCTGCCTCATGAAGCCATAGCCCATCCCCACCCGGCTGAAACCATCTTTACCGAACACCTCGAAGCTCCGCAGCGCCTCATCCTCCTCGGCGCGGGAGACGACGCGCGCCCCGTCGCAAGTATGGCCGCGCTCCTCGGCTGGAACATCGTCGTCGCGGATGGCCGCGCCAACCTCGCCCGCCGCGACCGCTTCCCTGAGGCCCACACAGTGCTTACCCTGCGTGAACCCCGGGACTGCGTCCAGACGCTGCGAATCGGCCCAAAGGACGCCATCGTTCTCATGACCCACAGCTACGAGCAGGATCGAGACTGCCTCGCAGCCGTGCTCGCCACTCCATCGAACCGCTACCTCGGAATCCTCGGCGCCCGCCACCGCACAGCTCTGCTCGTCGCCGAAGCCGCGGCCCTCAGCGGCCAGTCCATCGCCGCCTGCTGCGCCCGCATCCACGCCCCGATCGGCCTCGATCTCGGAGGCGACGGCCCCGAGGCCATCGCCCTCGCCATCACCGCCGAGATCCAGGCCGCGTGCCAGGGCAAGCTGCCCGCCTCCCGCCGGCTCACACCGCAGGACGTCGCCCAGCAGATCGAACGCGGAGGCGCGAGCCGCTATCTCCAGGTCCAATGCGCCGCCGCATTCGAAGTCGACGCATTCGATATAGACCGGGCCTCGTGACCTCTGCCGCAATCATCCTGGCCGCGGGAGCCTCCACGCGTCTCGGCTCCCCCAAACAACTCGTCTCCCTCCAGCAGGAAACCCTACTCGACCGAGCCATTCGCACCGCTCGCGAGGCTGGCTGCGCGCCCATCGTCGTCGTTCTGGGAGCCAACGCCGCCCGCATCCAGCAGGCTTGCCCCCTGCCCGACACCCAGATTCTGATCAACCCAGACTGGCAAGAAGGCATGGCCTCCAGCCTCCGCCTCGCCATTGCCGCACTCCACGGTAAGGATTCCACGTTGGTCCTCACCTGCGACATGCCCACGGTGACCCCAGGCCATCTTCAAGCACTCGTGGCCGGAGGAACTCTCACCGCCTCGGCTTACGCCGGCTGCAAAGGTGTCCCCGCCTTCTTCCCCGCGTCAACTTTCCCTGCGCTTTGTGCGCTCAAAGGCGATGCAGGAGCCCGCGCGCTCCTCCAGTCCGCGCCCACGATCCCCCTGCCCCATGGCGACCTCGACGTCGACACCCCCGAAGATCTCGCCGCCATGCACCGCCTCTTCTCGACCCAATCCAGCTACGGAACTTCTGACGTTTGAAGGAATGGAATGTGTTTTGGTTTAGTTCCTGGACCGAACTATAGGTAGGACCACTGGGTAGAATTTTTCTAATAAAGTGGTTTGTTTTGCATCATTTTCGATGCATCGCTGTAATCGTGGTTTTCTAAAGGGGTTATGGGCGGCGGTTGCTGATTTGCCAATGTTTTGCCAGAGACTTTTTGATCGCACAACGTGGTACTTTGCCTGGAAAAACTGGACAGAAACCGCGAATAGGAAAGTGGTATGTTTTTGCTTCGATTATCGGACAGCCTGGCTCTGTCCGAGGGTCAACATGGTCGACTCGATCAGGGCTTTCCTAAAACAATTCTCCCGGAGGTGTGGTTGCGCTCCTTATATGTCGGGCCTTCGGTCCTGAAGACCACAGCGAATGGAGAATAGCTCCAGGAGCGGATTCGCTGAAGGTGTAGGGTTCCGGGTCGGGTACCGTGGCGCTCCGACCCACCTTAGCGACGATGAGACGTGTCGCGAAGGTGGGGCACCCGACTTGATGCCAACAGGCAATCTGTTCTAAAGCAGTCGCCTCAGGAACTCCTCCACCAGGTTTCCCGCTACCGCAGCGCGATACTTCGCGGAGCTCCGAATGTCGTCAATCGGTCGAGCCTCCCTCATCATCGCCACCCGCGCCGCCTGAATCGTCTCCGCCGTAATCTCCCTCCCTATCACCGCCGCTTCGGTCGCCAGACACCGCACCGGTATCTCTCGCAGACTGGCCGCGGCAATCCTCACATCCCGCACCCGTCCGCCCTCCATCCTCGCCAGTCCCGCCAACGCGACCTTCGAGATCGCCTGCGCGTTCCGAGTTCCAACTTTGCGGATGTACCCTACCCATCCCGCGTACACCCGCGGAAGCACAATCGAGTGCACCAGCTCATCCGGCTCCAGCGCCGTCTTCTTATATCCCAGGTGAAACTCCCGGTAGGGAAGCGTCCGCATTCCGCGCACACTGACCAGCCGAACCTCCGCGTCGTACGCCAGCAGGGCGGGTGGCGAATCCGCCGCCGGGCTCGCATTGACGATATTCCCCCCGAGCGTTCCCCGGTTCTGATTCGCGACTGACCCGGTCCAACTCGCCGCCTCCGCCAGAAGCCCAAACTCCGCCGCGATCACCGCACTCCGCCGCACATCGCTGAAGGTGGTTCCCGACCCAATCGTGACCAACCCGTCGTCCGTGGAGATAAACCGCAGCTCCCGCAGATGGTTGATCGAGACCAGCCGCCGCGTCGCAAGCCTTCCCGCGCCCAGCGCCACCATCAACTCCGTCCCACCCGCCATCGGCGTATGCACCCCGGGAGCGTGCGCAAGCAGAGCCAGGACATCGTCGAGCGTCGCAGGTGCGACCATCTCATAGTGCGCAGGGTTCGACCGCATTAGTCTCTACCCCGCTCGCTCGCCTGCCGAACCGCCTCGAAGATCCGCATATACCCCGTACACCTGCACAGATTCCCGGCCAGCCCTTCCTGAATCTGTAACAAGGTCGGTTGCGGATACTTCTCCAGCAGATGATGCGTCGCAAGAATCATCCCCGGCGTGCAGATTCCGCACTGCGCCCCACCCTCTTCCAGAAAACACTGCTGCACCGGCGCCAGCCGTCCATCGACGGAGACACCCTCAATCGTGCAGACGACTGCCCCCTCCGCCTGCAGCACCGGGACCAGGCAGCTGTTCACCAACTCCCCATTCATCAGCACCGCGCACGATCCGCACTCTCCCTCGCCGCAGCCCTCCTTGGTTCCGGTCAGTTGCAGATCTTCGCGCAATACATCCAGAAGCCTCTTCACCGGAGGAGCCTCCACCGTCCGCTCCACCCCATTCACCCGAAACCTCACCGCAGCTAAGCCCGCCATCAATCCCCCACCTCGCCCACCGCCGCGGCAATCGCGGGCTCCATCACGTCCGGATTTAGTTTCTCCGCCCCGTCGGTTCCCGTCATCCGGGCGAAGATATCCTCCGGCAGCAGCGGAATCTCTCCAAACGCAATGCCCGTCGCCTGCTCGATCGCATTCAGGATCGCCGGAGCCGGCCCATCCATCGGCAGCTCCCCAATCCCCTTGGCCCCGCCCGGGCCATGGATTGACGGCACCTCTTCGAAATGTGCATGAATCGGTGGCAGATCCGCACTCGTCGGCATAATGTAGTTCGTCATCTGGTTATTGGCCATCCGCCCGTTCTGCCACACGCACTTCTCGTACAGCGCATACCCGATCCCCTGCGCGACCCCACCCTCAATCTGCCCGGCGGCGAGCTTCGGATGCAGGACCTTGCCCACCTCCTGCAGCGCATGAAAGTCCGTCACCGTCGCCTGGTAGGTCCGCGTATCGACAGCGACCTCAGCCACATAGACTGCCCACGCATACGCCGGGTACGCATCCCCCCGATACTGCTCGTCATCCCAGAAGATATCCGCCGGAGCCTGGTACCGCACGCTCGCCTTCAACGCCCCGTTCGCAGCCAGATACCGCTTCGCCCCGTCCTTGAACTCCTCGCCCGTATACCCTTCGGCCAGAAAGCCCGACCCCACCAGGGTGACACAAAGCTGCTCGGCCGCCCGCTCCACCAGCTTGCCCACGATCATCGCCGTCCGGCTCGCCACCGTCGGTCCCGAGTTAGGAACCCGGTAAGTATCCGGTTGGGCAATCAGCACATCGTCATAGGGAATCTTCAGAGTCTGCGCCGCCACCTGGCACAGGATCGTGTTCGTCCCCTGCCCAAACTCCGTCGAGGAAACCAGGATGTTCGGCATCCCCTCCGCGTTCAGCTCGATCTCGACGAGCGAGTTCAGCCGCCGCTCCCCCGACCCCGTAAATCCAGATCCGTGAAAGAAGCTCGCAAACCCAATCCCACGCTTCACGACCGCCCCCACGTTGGTCCGGGCAAACTCCTCGCGCTTCCGGTGATAGTCCGCCTCGCGCAGCGCCCGCGTCAGTAGCCCCTGTAGATCGACTGGGTCCGAAAGATGCTGGCCCGTAGCCGTCTTCTCCCCAGACTTTAGAAAGTTCCTCCGCCGCATCTCCTCCGGAGTGATTCCCACTACCCCGGCGATCTTGTCCATATGCCGTTCCACCGCGAAGATGCTCTGCGGAGCCCCAAAGCCGCGAAACGCCCCATGCGGAGCAACGTTGGTCGCCACCGCCCTCCCATCCACGCGCAGATAGGGCCAGTCATAGGGCCCCGGAGAATGGATCACCCCGCGCGAAAGCACCACCGGAGACAGCGTCGCATAAGCTCCCCCATCGATCACAAATTCAATCTCCCCCGCCAGCAGCCTGCCATCCTTCGCCACCGCCGTGCGATGCCGCGTTCGAGAGGGATGCCGCTTGGTCGTCGCGACCATGTCCTCCGCCCGGTCGTACGTCATCTTCACAGGCCGCCCAGACTTCATCGCCAGCAGCGCCGCGTGCGATCCGATCACGGAAGGAAAGTCTTCCTTACCCCCGAATGCCCCTCCCGTCTCCACCTGGATCACCCTGCACCGGTCGGCGGGTAAATTGAACACAAGCTCCAGCGCGTGGACGAGATAGAACGGGCACTGCATCGAGCCCTGCACCGTCACCTCTTGCACGGCTTCATCGGCCACGACGCACTCTGCGATCACACCGTTGTTCTCGATGTAAAGCTGCTCCTGCGCCCCCGTCCGGTACTCCCCCTCGACGATGTATGCGGCCTCGGCCCACACGCTCTCTGGAATCTCCGTTTGGTCTTTCAACATGCAGTAGGTCTTGAAGGTATTGTTCCCGCCGCCATGCCCATGCCCGCGCCAGATCACACCTGTTTCATCGCCCGCCTTCGCCCGCTCGATCCCCGCCTCCGAGTCCTCGATGGTGAAGACCCCAGGCCACTCCTCGTACGTGATCTTCACCGCCGCAACCGCAGCCGGAAGCATCGCCTTCTCGCGGTGCGCCAGCAGCAGGATCGGCTCCTCCGGATGGTTGATGAACTCAGCAGCCAGGCAGGGATGATCCTTGGTCAGGTGGACGATTGTGTTCTCCCCGGGAATGTCATTGGCCGTCACAATCGTGAACTTCGACCAGTCGATCGGATTGCCCAGGTCATCCTTCTGTTCGAATTGGATATCGAGGATGCGACCCCGAGCGATCGACGCCCGCACCGTCGCGCCAAACAGCATCCCGTCCAGCGCAATGTCGTCGATATAACGGGTCGCACCCAGAACCTTGGCGACGCCCTCTTTTCGGAGGGGAGAGGTCCCGAGTATCGGTTTTGGTGCTTCGGTCTTGGCCATCGGGTTATCAAAGAGAATAGAACAATTCTCGACCGATGACACCCGGCCATCGAATACAAGTCAGAAGTGCCGGAACGTCTCCCCGACCTCTTCGCCCGGCAGAGGGGCCAGAGGGTCCCGCGATATCAGGTCCGAACGATCGATGCTCTTCTCGATCGAACGCGTGACCAGATCGCGCGATCCTAGCCCAATCGCCAGTGATAGCGTCAGAACAATCCCGCCAAACAGAATCCCAAACGCAAGCCCGACGATCGTTCCGCCGATGTGCAGGTGATCGAGCACCATCGCGGCCGTCAGCACCAGCACAAGCCATTTCACGCCAACCGACAGGAAACGCGCATACTGCAGCTTCTGATTGACCGCGCCGATCAGCACCGAACGCGCCAGAAACCGCGCGATCAGGTTGCCGACGAACAGCAGCAGGATCGCCCCCACCGAATGCGTCAGGTAAGGCAGGAAGACGTACGGTGTCTGCGAGTCCGCCGAATACGACGCGCTGAACGCCGAGATCCCGATCACCAGGCCAAGCAACACGCACGCCCAAAGCACCGTTCGAGCCACGAGGATCGTCGGCGAATGCGACGGAGACCAATCGGCGATCCCAGAAGACTGATTTCCAGCCAGACGATCGTCAAACCGTACCGAAGTGAGAATCCGCCGGACGATGTAGCTCAGCAGCATGCCGATCGCCGCCAGCACCGCGACCGCCAGCAGAAGCGCCAGCAGCCCAGGCAGCAGGCTGATCAGCAGCGAGAGCACACGTGTGACCGATTGGTGCAGCGCATCGCCCATGTTCTCCCAGATCGATGGGGTGTAGATCGGCTGGAAGGTCTGGACTGGCTGAACGGGCTGTGCTGATTGGAGAGTCAGATACATCGGGTTTCTCCTGTGTCCTGCTCACGCGGAATTGGCTTCCGGCGGCAAAAGGGTGAATCGATCCTGCAGGTTGCGCAACGTCGAGATGCTTCGGGCCTAGGGATTGAAGCGGTCGGGCCATCTCCAGCGCGAGACCAGGTAAGGCTTTTCCGCCTCGAACGCAGCGGCAACCGACTCCATGTGCTGCTCCGCCGAGGCTGCATCGGTCGCTTGCCCGATGTGAGACGCCACCCAGGCCAGGTAGAGCGGTGTCAGTGCACCCAGCAGATGCCCTCGATTCAGCGTCCTCAAACGGTACGCCAGGATGAAGTCGAAGACGATCCTCGCCCACAAGGCATCGGGCATGCGGAAGGTCGCAGCCGGCATCGCCGCCAGTCGCTTGAGTCCAAGCAGCGAGTTCGGCGGAAGCACCAGCGACCAGATCTCTGCCAGATTGGTATAGGCGATACGGAAGGTCTCGAGCATCGCCGATATGTCCATCGCCGGCTCCCGTAGAGTCGACGCCGGAACCCCGGCTGCACCGTTGCCCGCCTGGGTGGTGCGAATCCGCTGCCAGATGGCTGCCTTCGCATCGACGTCGGCGAAGAGCGATCCGGCGACGCGGGCCAGCACGGCGTTCAGGTCCGTCGTAGCCGGCTGGGGGATACTCCGGGCAACGCCAGTAATTTCAGCGATCGGATAGCCCACCGCAGCCGCCTCTGCCACCGGCCAGATCAGCGCGTCCATCTGGTTGATCGCCGTGAAGCGCTGTGCAACCGTGGCGAGGCGTTCCGCCATCCGCAGGGACAGGCCAAGGTCGACCGCGAGGGGAAAATGCGGCCGCGTGCCGAACAGCGAGCGGGTCACGGGATAGAGGATGCCGGAGTTCACCAGGCCTTCCCGAGGACCGAGCGCGTAGCTCGGGCTGGCGAGATCCGATCCTGTGCTGACGGCATGGACCATCCTGACAAGTGCCTCCGGAGCAAGGCTCGCCGACTCCGATCCAAGCAGCAGGATCGAGCGTGCCCCATGATCCTTCGCCATCTTGTAGGCATTGAAGTAGTCCGCAGCCGTCAGCAGCCAGGAGTCGCGCGAGGCCGCCGCCGGCGCGTAGGAGATCATCCGGATGTTGCCCTGGGCGTTCTCCGCGGAGGAGCTGTCAGGCGCCGCGTCCGGAGTGGCGATCAGAAGCGATTCGCCGGGAAAGGCGGCGGACAGGTTGCTCAGCGTCCGCTGCAATCCCTCATGGTCGAGCGGAGACAGACTGACCAGCAACCCGCCTTCCCCCGCACCGGTCGCAACTCCTGTCCCCGTTTCGGCAGCACGCGCGGGATTGGAGAATGTATCGATGGTAGCCATCGCTGAGCCGCCTTCTTGATGAGTTCGTCGAGTGTCGGCGAAGTAGATGAAACGTTCGGATGATTCCGACTAACCCTGCATCCTTTTGAGATGCGGGGGCTGGAAAACTGGAAGATCAGTGGGAGAGCCCAAGGATGCCAATCAAGGGAATGCGCACCCACGCCGGACGATTGTTCAGTTCATACAGCAGCTCATACAGCGCCTTCTCCAGAAGATAGGCGTTCAGCATCGTCTGGCCCTGCGCCGCATCGGGCATGAGAGCAGGATTCGCGGCGATCACCGTCTGCCACGAACGCAGAAACTCCGTTGACACCGCATTTTGCCAGAGCCTCGCCCACGGTTCAAGCGATCTTCCGCCGCGGCCTGAATCCGGATGCCGCTGGTTGTAGGCTTCAAGCCCGGCCGCGGCGGCATAGCTGAACGATCGGAGCATCCCAGCCACATCCCGGAGCGGAGACTGCTTGATGCGCCGCTCCTCAAGCGACCGCGCCGGCTCGCCCTCGAAGTCCAGGACCACGAAATCGCCCGTGGCGCGCAGGACCTGGCCAAGATGGTAGTCCCCGTGGATCCGGATACGCTGTCCGGATAGCGCAGGGGAGATCTGGGTGATCGCATGGGCTCGTGCAAACAGCTCGATTCGCTGGCTCAAAACCAGGGCTGCGGCATCCGCAGTCAAGTCCGCCAGCTGAGACATCCCGCGCCTCAAAGCATCGAGCGTCTGATTGATCTGCGTATCCACGCGCCAGGCATCGCGCAACAGGTCATCGGCGGTGAACGGCTCAGCCTTGAACGCAAGATCATCGGTTGGAGCCGCGAGTGCAAGGTGCATCTCCGCGGTTCTCCTGCCTAGCAGAGCAGCCTCTTCGAGGTAGATTCCGACGTGGTCCCGCGTCTGTGTGCTGAGCGTCCCCGGTTCGCTCAGCGTACCCGCCTTCCCGTCGAGCGGTGCCTGGAGCGTCGCCGTCGCCTCGTAGAATCGGCCAAGCTCATCCAGTGTCCACTCCCAACCATCCCCTTCGTTCTTCACCAACTCCTGGAGCATGGCCACGGTCGTCGGCTCGCCTCCAGGCCGAGCGACCGTGATGTCACCCAGGAACGGCGCGATGCGCGGGAAGTGTGCCACCTCGGTCAGGAAGCGGCCAATCTCCGTGTCCGGGTTTTCGCCGGGCTGAATGCGCCGGAACAGCTTCATGATCATCTGCTTGCCGAAGAGGATGGAGGTATTGGACTGTTCGGCGGATCCGAGACGCGACGTCAGAGACGCCTTGCCCGCAACCTGGTCGAACGCCTGACCATGAAGGCCGCGAAGCTTTCCATGCTCAGCGGAAGAGGACGTCTTGCTTGCGGGAAAGATCTCATGAGGACGCAGATGAATCGGCTCCCGAGGCGTCGCTGGTTCAGTCGTCGCTGCCTCGGGATTCTCAAGCACGTGCTCCGCCTCGCCCGACCGAATCGCCTCGGTCGCGGTATGCCCCGTACTGGCCGCGCTGAGAGTCGCCGCAACGTCGAGCGCCGCACTGCCCAGGTCGCTCAGTGGAACCGATTCATTCGAGGCAACCAGCTGCAACATCGTCTGTCGGAAGCTCGCACAAACGGTCGCATCATGCAGAATGGCCGGCCCTGTGGGCGTCGAAAAGTTGGCAAGAATCGAAGTGGGATAGTTATTCCGGATCTTCTCGACCTCGACCCCAGAGGTGAAGGCCAGGGGAAGCTGATAGACGTCGTCCTCCTCCGTCTTTGCCACCTCCTGATTCTTGCCGATCTCGTAGCGCACTTTCAGAAAGAACAGAGCGTCTCCGAGGGTTGTACCCTGCCCCGTCAGGGCGGAGGCGTCGACGATCTGGGAGTGGGACACGTCGTCGACGGCACTCGCACCAGCCGGAAGCTTGACCCAGTCCATGACGGACACGGATGCGATGACGCGGGATTTAGCGCCGAACCAACGCTGTCGCGCCAGGAATACCGGCAGAGTGCGCTGAAGCAGTTCCTCGCCGTGGCCAGCGAGAAGCGCAGACCACCCTTTCGTCAGCAGATCGAGCGCCGCGGCTTCATTCTCATCCGGGGCGTCGCTCGCATCGATGGTCGGACTTACCTCCTGCCCGACCGGGCCGCTCTGCAGCTCCAGCCAAAGGAAGGAATAAGGAGCAAGCGTCAAAGGATATGGCTGTTCGGAGATCGGCGGAAATGGCACGTAACCGAGCATCTCGACCGGCTGCATCCCGGCAAACCGGCGAAGGTCCAATGACACAGGTTGCGCGAACCGTGACAGATTGGCGACACACAGTACCGTCTCCCGATGTCCCCCGGAGCTAAGCCCGTCGTAGTCACGGATGTAGGCAAGAATCTTCCTGTTCTCCGGATGCAGAAACTCGAGGGTACCGCGCCCAAACACCTGGAAGAGCTTGCGCAGCGCGATCATGTTGCGCGTCCAGTGCAGCAGCGACGACTGATCGCTCAACTGCGCTTCTACATTGATGGCCTGGTAACCCCAGATCGGGTCCATGATGACCGGAAAGTAAAGCCTCGCAGGGACAGCGGTCGAGAAGCCCGCATTGCGATCCGAGTTCCACTGCATGGGAGTGCGAACGCCATTCCGATCTCCGAGATAGATGTTGTCGCCCATGCCGATCTCGTCGCCGTAGTACATGATGGGAGTGCCCGGAAAGCTCAGCAGCAGCGAGTTCAGCAGCTCAATGCGCCGCCGGTTGTTGTCGACCAGGGGTGCGAGCCGCCGCCTGATCCCCACGTTGATCCGCATCCGTGGATCGGCGGAGTACGCGAGATACATATAGTCGCGCTCATCGTCGGTCACCATCTCGAGTGTCAGTTCGTCGTGGTTCCGCAGAAAGAGTCCCCACTGGCAGTTCGGCGGAATGTCCGGCGTCTGCGCCATGATGTCCGTAATCGGGAGACGGTCTTCCTGCCGAAGCGCCATGTAGATGCGCGGCATCAACGGAAAGTGGAACGCCATGTGGCACTCATCCCCGTCGCCGAAGTAAGGCCGTACGTCAGCCGGCCACTGATTGGCCTCGGCCAGAATCAGACGGCCCGTATAGTCTGCGTCGATGGCTGCCCGTATGGTTTTGATCGCCTGATGCGTCTCGGGAAGATTCTCGCAGTTGGTCCCGTCGCGCTCGATCAGGTACGGAATCGCGTCCATGCGCAGCGCGTCGACTCCCATGTCCAACCAGAATCGCATCGCCTTCAGGACCTCTTCGATCACCTGCGGATTGTCGAAGTTCAAATCCGGTTGATGCGAGAAGAAGCGATGCCAGAAGAAGGCCTTCGCCGTGTCGTCCCAGGTCCAGTTCGACTTCTCGGTATCGGTGAAGATGATCCGCGCGTCCTTATAGAGGTCGACGGTGTCGGACCAGACGTACATGTTGCGTTCCGGTGTGCCTGGGGCGGCTCGGCGTGCCGCCTGAAACCACGGATGGGTGTCTGAGGTGTGGTTGATGACCAGTTCGATCATCACCTGCATACCCTGCTGGTGTGCCGCATCCAGAAACAGCTTGAAGTCGTTCAGCGTCCCGTAGGAGGGGTTCACGTCAACATAGTTGGCGATGTCGTATCCATCATCGCGCAGCGGAGACGGAAAGAAGGGAAGCAACCAGATGCACGTGACTCCAAGGTCCTGCAGGTAGTCCAGACGCGAGAGCAGGCCCCCGAAGTCTCCAATGCCATCCCCGTTCGAATCCATGAAGGCACGAACGTGCAGCTCATAGATGATTGCATCTTTGTACCAGAGAGGATCGGTGGTGCTGCCAGCTTTCTTCACGCTCGAAAACTCCAGACTGATTCAGGAAGGGTTGGCCGGCAAACGGGTGACCCGGAAGACATGCGCTGGGAGAACTTCAGGACGAAGCGCCACATAGTTGCTGCGGTCGTGCCACTGGTAGTGCGTACCGGTCAGCAGATCCTCCACATCGAAGCTCTGATTGTGGGGGATGCCGAGCTGCTTCAGATCAAGATCGATCCAGCCCGACTGCTCCTGCGACGGATCGAGGTTGATCGCGACCAGAATCACATTCTCAAGCCCATCCACGCCTGCTTTCGTCTTGCTGTAGCAAAGCAGGTTGGGATTATCCACGGTATGAAAGTGCAGGGACTCGTTGCTCTGCAAGGCCGGATTCGCTCGCCGAATCTGGTTCACCCTGGTCACCAGCGGCGCGATCGTATGGCTCGCCCTCCGGTCCCAGGCACGCGCCTCATACTTCTCGCTGTTCAGATACTCTTCGCTGATCGCCTTCGCCGGTGTGTTCTCTCCCAGCTCATACGCCGGACCATAGATGCCGTAGTTCGCACCAAGCGTCGATGCAAGGATGAGACGCTGCATGAAGGCGGGTCGCCCGCCCTTCTGAAGAAACTCGTGAAGGATGTCAGGCGTATTCGGCCAGAGGTTCGGTTGGAAGAAATCACTGACCGGCGGCTTCGTGATCTCTTCGAAGTACTGCTGAATCTCCGCCTTGGTGTTGCGCCAGGTGAAGTAGGTATAAGACTGCGTAAAGCCTGCCTTGGCGAGCGAGTACATGACGTGTGGCCGGGTGAAGGCTTCGGCCAGTAAGATCACATCCGGATGATCCGCGTGAATCCTCTCGATCACCCACTCCCAGAACGGAAGCGCCTTGGTATGGGGATTATCGACCCGGAAGATACGCACGTTGCGATCGACCCAGAACTTGAAAACGGAGTAGAGCTCCTCCCACAGAGCCCGCCAATCAACCGATTCGAAGTCGAGCGGATAGATGTCCTGGTACTTCTTCGGAGGGTTCTCGGCGTATTGAATCGAACCATCCGGACGATGCTTGAACCACGTCGGATGATCGATCACCCAGGGATGGTCGGGCGACGCCTGGAACGCAATGTCCATCGCGATCTCCATCCCATGTTCCAGCGTGGCCGCGACGAGATGATCGAAGCTCTCGAGCGTGCCAAGTTCGGGATGAATCGATTTGTGCCCGCCCTCAACTCCCGCCGTACGCGCGGCCCCGATCGCCCAGGGACTTCCAAGATCCCCCGGCTCAGCGACCACGTTGTTATTCGGTCCTTTGCGGAACGCCGTGCCGATGGGATGAATCGGAGGCAGATACAGAACGTCAAAACCCATGGCCGCGATCTCGGGGAGCAGAAGCTCGACATCGGCAAATGTTCCCGTGCGCGAAGGGTCCGGAGACGTAGACCTTGGAAACAGTTCGTACCAACTGGAGTAACGCGCCCGCTCCCGATCTACCCACAGAGGAAGCTCCTGATCGAAGCGCGTGGCGAGCGTCAGGTCGGGATACCTCGCAGCGATCTCGAGGATCTCGGTGGTAATGGGGTACTCGTAGAACGTGGCGTTCTGATCCGCCAACCATCGCAGCGACTGGATGACCTCGGCGAAATGTCGCGCGTCCGCCCCACGAGCACGGCTGGCGATCTCCTCCAGGAGCAAAGCTCCGGTGCGCAGGGCGAGAGGAATGTCCTGCGAAATGGTCGCCAGGTCCGGCCGGTGAGGGTCGGGTTGGGCAGCGAGACGCTTGGTGAGGTCCGCGCACCATGTCCCAAAGTGATCAACCCAGCCCTGAACCGTAAACTTCCAGCTCCCAGGCTGATCTGCTTTGAACTCCGCGGCCCAAACGTCGTTGCCGAGGGCCGACATCGGCGCAGAGCGCCATCGACGATCCGATTCGTGGCGATAGAGCAGTCGCCCCGCCACATGATCATGTCCGTCACCAAAGATCGCCGCGGAGACCGTTATCACGTCTCCCAGGACCCTACGTGCCGGATACCGACCGCAGTCTACCCTCGGGGAGACCTGCTCAACCACCACTCTCTTTCGGCCTTCAACAGGTTTCATATATCAACTTACCCACGACTTCCTTGGAGCATATTACGCTTCGAAAGAGTGGCTGCTGTGATCACCTTCAAAAGGCCATGCAACATTCCATGGCCGAAAAGTCCATGACGAACGACTCCTCGTATCGCCGTGGCCTGAAGAACTAAGCTCGCTCTTCACAACAGATGCAGGGTGAGGAGTCGCGGTTGTCGGAAGGCCGATGAGCCCATTGCCAGCGAGCCTCGTGAGGCCCCTCCCGGGGGTCCCCAACTAAGACCCCGTATAAGCGCGAGCCTTCCAACTCACCGACCCACCCATCCATTTTCGTCCCAGCGCATACCACTGCACCGCCAGCAGGATCAGAATCCCAAGAGGATGCAGCAGCGCCCCACGCCAGTCCTGCCGAAACCTCCGGATTCCCAGCAGCCGCGGAGTCCAGGCGGCAATCATCCCCACCAGCACACATCCCTGAACCCACCGCGCCGCCGACCCGGCAAAGAACACCAGCCCAAACGGCAGCACCTGTCCCAGCAGAAGCACCACCGTAATCGGCCCGATCCGCACCGGATCCGCAATCCCCTCCGTTGCGTTCTTGGCCAGCCCCTTCAAGACCTCCCCCGCCGACCGATACATCCTGCAAGTCGCCAAACCGGTCAGATCCGCCAGGTCCGTCCTGAACCCCGCCGCCCGAAATGCCCGAGGCAGCAGCAGCCCATCGTGCATCGTCGCCCGGATCGCCGCATGACCACCCGAAGCAAAGTAGGCCTCCCGCCGCACCATCAGAATCTGCCCACACCCTGCCGCAAACGCGGGATCCGTCCCCGCCCGCATCGTTTCCAGCGGCAGAAACCCCAGAAGCGCAAAGTGGATCAGCGGCAGCAGCATCCACTCCAGCCACGTCTCCGTCTCCTCCCTCGGAAATCCACTCACCAGTCCATTCCCGTCCAGAAACCCCACCATCCGAGCCAACGCCTCCGCCTCCAGCCGAACATCCGCATCCACAAAACACATCACGTCATACCGAGCCACCGCTGCCAGCGCCCAGCAGGCATGCTGCTTCCCATTCCAACCCGCCGGCAGCTCCGGAGCCCGCTCCAGCCGCACCCGTGTATCCCGAGCCGCCAATTCCTCGACAACCCCCGCCGTCCCATCGCTGGACCCATCGTCCATCACCACCACCTCCAGTTCCACCCCCCGCGAAGCCAGCACCGACCCCACCGCCGCCCCAATCGATCCCGCCTCATCCCGCGCCGGAATCAGCACCGACACCCTCCCGCCATCGCTGGCCCCTGGCTCCCGGTACCGCCCCAGGTTCACGCAGAAGAGCACTGCCGGCCCAACCGAACACATCACCGCTCCCACCGCGAACGCCGCGATCATCGCCCCCTCACCGTATGCTCCGCCCTGTACCTTTCGCCCCGCATCCAGGCCTTCAACATCTGCCCCACCGCATAGAATCCCCCCGCCCCAGCCGTCCCACAGACCACCGTCTCAAACGCCGCCGGATCCCGCGCCACCGCTCTCTCCTTCAGCTCCTCCATCGCACCGGCCAGCGCTCCCTCCAGCCTCACTCCCAACGCCTCTGCCATCTCCCCCTCCCGAACCACCACGGCCTCCCCAAATTGCGCCAGGCACTCCGGCGTACGCTCATCCCAGAAGGTGTACTCAATCGCCAGCGGCAGCACCATGCAGCCCTCCCCCACCCGGGCCGCCAGCGCCGCCAGCCCCGGCTTAAACCCCAACGGCCTCACCCGCGCATCCACAAACCGCCCCTGAGGCGTCACCCACAGCACCCCTCCACCCCCCACAATCGCCGCTCCCGTCCGCAGAAACCGCACCGCACCCCGCGCCGACTCCATCTCCACCCCAAACATCCCTACCCGTCTCAGAATCCCATACCGCGCCAGCGCCCGCGCATCCATCGGAGCATAGTGCCTCCGCCCCGGAAGCATCTCCTCCGCCAGCAGAATCGACAGCATCGGATCCCACCAGGATCCATGATTCGCATACACGATCAGCGGTCCCGAGACCCCGGCCAACCGCTCTCCCCCACGCACCCTCACCCCATGAAAGCCCCGCCGCAGATACCTCCGCACAATCCGCCGGAAGAACCCCAACATCGCGCCCGAGATCGCCGGGACACCGTCCGCGTCCGCCATAAAGTGTGTCCCAAGCCTACCCCACCTCAGGCCGACGCCGGAACCCCCCGCATATCCGCATCCAGCGAATCCGCCGCGATCCACCCCGACATCATCACCATGGGCATCCCCGGCCCAGGATGCGCCGCTCCCCCCGCCAGGTACATCCCGCGCAGTTCTTTGTCGCGATTCGCCGGCTTGAACGCTCCGTTGAAGACCCCATGGCTCGAGATCCCATAGATCGCCCCATCCAGCACCCGGTACCGGTCATGAATATCCCGCGGAGTCAGCGCCGCCTCAAAGACGATCCGCTCCTCGATATCCTCCATCCCCGCCGTCCGCTTCAGCTTATCCAGAATCACCTGCCGATAATCCGGAAACATCGTCTTCCAGTCGTGATGCGGACGCAGGTAAGGAGTATGCACCAATACATACAGCGCCTCACCCCCCGCCGGAGCCGAGGCCTGATCGGTGCCCGCCGTAGCCGCAAGGTAACACGTCGGGTCCGGAGCCGGCTCTCCGTCCTCATAGATCGCCTTGAACTCCTCATGCGGATCCCGCGAGAACACAAAGTCATGATGAGCCAGATGCTCATACCGCCGATTCAACCCAAGATAGAGCACCACACCCGAGCAGGCCGGCTCATACCCGCGTTTCTCATCGAACCGCCGCCCCGCCACTCCACCCAGCAGCTCCCGATACGTCCGCACCGCGTCCGAGTTCGAAACCACCGCATCGAACGCATACCCGACACCCTTGCCCGTCACCAGCCCAATCACCTGCTTCGCCGCGCTCGTCCCATACATGGGCGCATCGGTCACAATCTTCTCCACCTCCGTCTCCGTGTGGAAGATCACTCCAAGCTCCGTCGCCAGCTTTACGAGCGCCTCCGGAATCGCCCGCGTCCCACCCATCGGATACCAGATCCCCTCCTCCATCTGCATATGCCCGATCGCACAGAGAATCGCCGGCGAAGCATCCGGAGACGACCCCACATACTGCACAAAGTGGTCCAGCATCTGCGCCACATTCGCATCCGGAATATGCTCCCGGATCACGCTCGACACCGTCTTCCCCAGCCGCATCCTCATCACGTCCCGTAGCACCCGCACGTCGAACGCGCCCTTCACATCCATCGTGTCCCGCATCGACCCGATCGACCTCCAGAAGAAGAACCGCTCCGAGATCGAGTGCAGTTGCTCCGACTGCTCCAGGAACTTCAGATATCCCTCCCCCATCCGGGGCCAGATCTCTTCGAGCGTCGCCGCCATGGCAGCCTTGTCGTCCTTCAGATCCAGCACCGTCTTATCCTCGAAGAAGCAGCGCCACTGCGGGTCCAGCCGCACCATCGTTACATAGTCCTCAAGCCGCCTCCCCGCCTCCTCGAAGATCTTCCGCAGCACCGCAGGCTGGATCAGGATCGTCGGTCCCATATCAAAGCGAAAGCCCTGCTCACAAAGCTGCGCCGCCTTTCCCCCCAGCCACGCATTCTTCTCAAAGACCGTCACCCGATGCCCACGCGCAGCCAGCGTGCACGCCGCCGCCAGTCCGGCCAGCCCAGACCCGATCACGGCCACGCTGGTCTTCATCCTGCCCGCTCACTTCCCGTCATATGGTTCCCGCACCTCTTGTCCCACTTCGTCTCTGTCCTCATCACTCCCGGCCGAAGGCTTCAAACCGCGCGCCGCCATTACTATCTGCTTCAACCCCTGCCAACGCCGTCCCCAGGTTCCTGCATGTCCAGCCAGGATCAGTCCCTCGAACATCCCGTTGTGCGCCTCTCCGGTCGCCTCATACTGCCGGCGGCTATTGCCGCGCCTCGTCAACACTGTCTTCACGGCTGTCATCTCCAGCAGACCTTCCGCACCCCGCGTCACCCCAAACCCGCTTCCCCTCCGTCCACCAAACGGTATCCGAGGATCCGCCGTCGGCACGATCACATCGTTCATCACCACCGTCCCAGCCGTCATCCGTCCTGCGAGCTGCCGAGCCATCTGCTCCTCCCCGAAGATCGATACCGACAACCCAAACGGACACATACGCTGTGCCGCCGCAATCTCCCCCTTGTTCGTTACATCGATCATGCTCAGCACGGGCGCAAACAGATCCGTCTGTGCGATCCGCATCGCGGGCTTCACCTCCGTCAGCAACACCGCAGACTGCATCCACCCCCCCTCTTCCCCCTGCACTCCGCGCACGCCCAGCACGATCGCCCCTTCCCTCCGCGCCTCATCCACCATCTCCCACAAGCGACCATGAACTTCGCTCGTCAGCCGCATCGGCTCCATCTTCCTCAGCGCCCTCTCCAGCCTTCTTCGCAGAGCCTCCCGCCGTGCCGGAGATCTCCCCATCACCAGCGCCCGGCGCGGAGCCATACACGTCGCCGACCCATTCAACCTCATCCCAAAGACGATCGCCTCCGTCACCCTCCCCAACTCCGCTCCCGGCAATACCACCACCGCTGCGCATCCGGAAAGCTCCATCACGCTTGGCGTCGCCGTCTCCGCCAGCTCCCGCATCACCGCCCGCCCCGCCGCCGCCGATCCGGTAAAGAAGACCTTGTCCGCCCCCTCCCTGACAGCGTTCCGCCCCGCCTCGTCCGTCTCTTCCGTCAAATGCAGAAGCTCCCGCGGCAGACCCGCCCGATCCATCTCCCCGGCAAACACCTTCGCCACCTCGCGCCCGCCTCGTCCCGGCTTCCACGTCACTGCATTGCCAGCCGCCAAAGCCTGCAGCACCTGCACCCCAGGCAGAAACAACGGATAGTTGGCCGGTCCAATCACCAGAACCCGCCCCAGCGCCACCCGCCGAATCTCGCTTTGCACGCCCCAGAGCCACACCGGCCGCCCCCGCCAACCAAGGCTGCGTGTCCTCAAAACCTTCGCCGCATTCTTCTCCAGATACTCACAAGCCGCCAGCAGCGGCAGAATCTCCGAGATCCGAACATCCGCCGGCGTCCGACCCTCGCCCGGCTGCCATGCGCTCCCGATTGCCGCACACAAGTCCTCCGAGCGCCCCGCCATCCCATGCCGCCAGCGCCGCAGCACCTTCAGCCGCTCCTCAATCGACCGCTCCGCCCACGCGCGCTGCACCTTCGGCTGCCATCCCGGACTGCGGATCGGCCACGGCCTGGCCCTCTGTTCAGGCAGAAGATCGCCCTCCGTCGTGGAGTCCATCACAAGGCCGCCCCCACCAAGCCATCCGGTGACAGCACTGAATCCGCGCCACTGCGCATCGACCAAAGAGGTTCCATCTTCAGGTCCTCCAGCAAAAGCCGCGACGTGATCCTCGCTGACTCAAAGATAACCGGAAGTCCACTTCCCGGATGCGTCCCCCCGCCCACCAGGTACATCTGCCCCACATCGTCGAATCGATTCTGCGGCCGAAGATGAAGCATCTGGTCCAGCGAGTGAGCCATCGAGAACGTCGCCCCTTTATACAACCCAAAGTCGTCCGCCCAGCCCGCCGGCGTCACAATCTTTTCCACGCGGATCCGCCGTTCCACAGCCTTCAACCCAATCTTCTCCATCTGCTCCAAAGCCAGCCTCCGAAAACGCGGACACTCCTTCGCCCAATCCACGTTGCCCGCCTCATGCGTCACCGGCAGCAGCACATACAGCGTACTCTGTCCCTCAGGAGCCAGCGTCTTGTCCGTTACGCAGGCGTTCTGCACATAAAACGACGGATCGTCCGACAACTGGTGCAGCTCTTCAATGTCCTTCAGGTTCTGCCGATAATTCTTCGCCAGGAAGATCGTATGGTGCGACACCTCGTCATAGACCCCGTCGATCCCCAGGTACATCATGAACGTCGAGCAGGAGAACCGCTTCTTCGCCACCCGCTCATCGGTCCATTTCTTTCTCTGCGCATTGGGAACCATCTGCCGCATCGCCCCTGCAAAGTCCGCATTCACCACCACCGCATCCGCAGCCATCGTCCGCCGCGCCGTCTTCAAACCCACGGCCTTGCCGCGCTCGATCAACACCCGATCCACCGGCTCATCCAGCAGAATCTCCACCCCCATCTCCGTTGCGATCCGCGCCATCGCCCGCGTCACCGCACCGCATCCGCCCGTAGGATGAAACACCCCATGCTCATACTCCAGAAAGGAGAGGATCGAAAACAGGCTCGGACATCGGAACGGGCTCATCCCCAGGTACTTCGATTGAAAGCTGAACCCCAGCCGGATCCGCTCATCCTTGAAGTGGACCCGCAGGTCCGAGTCCAGCGACCGCCACGGCGCCAGCAGCGGCAGCAGCTTCAGCATCCCCGGCCGCATCAGGTCCGTCCAGCTCTCAAACGGAGCCTGCAGAAAGGGCATGAACTTCTCCAGCTTCCCACGGTTATGCGTCATGAACTGGTGAAACCGTGCCGCATCCTCCCGCGAGATCGCCGCAATCGCCGCCTCCATCCGCGCCGGATCAGGCGTTGCCAGCAACTCCCCACCCGCCCCGAAGACCAGCCGATACTGCGGGTCCAGCCGAGTCATCGGAACCTCTTCGTCCAGATCGTATCCCACCGCCGTAAAGATCTCCCGAAGCACCTTCGGATACAGAAAAAACGTCGGTCCAACGTCGAACGAGAATCCATACTGTTGCAGCGTCGAGGTCCGCCCACCCACCTCCGCCCGCTTCTCCACCACCGTCACCTTCACACCGGACTTCGCCAGCAGCAACGCCGCCGCCAAACCGCCCGGTCCCGCTCCGACGATCACCACATGACGCGTCTGCTTCATTCCGACGAGTTCCCCCAG
>JAMFSC010000071.1 GCA_026225095.1 bacterium | reverse complement strand
TGAGGGCTTGGAGGCGCATGGATGGAGGGTAACAGAGGACTCGGCGAGCCTCGCCAGGGACCTCTCGGAGAGCGATCCTAACCCCGGCGAGAGGATGCTGTCGCCAGGGTTAGACACTCCGATGACATGTTGTTGAGTGAGGGTCTCTGATCAAGTCAGCCATCTTGTCTCCCGGGCAACTGGTGCGCGACGCCGTTGTCTGTTCTACGCTGTCATGCAGTTGTCTGTTCTACGTCGTCATGCAGTTGTTTGCATCCTGAACGAAGTGAAGGACCCCCGCAGTCGCCAGACTGTCCGATAATCGAAGCCGAAACATACCACTTTCGCAAATCACGTTTCTGTCCAGTTTTTCCATGCAACGGCCCATCTTCGGCGCATCGAAAAGTCTCTGGTGAAACATTGGCAATTCCGCGACCGCCTCCCATAACCCCTTTAGAAAACCACGATTACAGCGATGCACCAAAAATTATGCAAAACAGACCACTTTATTAGAAGATTTCCACCGAGTGGTCCTACCTCTTATCTCGTTCACCAGCTAGAACGGGTTGCCTGTTGGTATCCAGTTGGGTGCCCCACCTTCGCGACACGTCTCATCGTCGCTAAGGTGGGCCGGAGCGCCACCGCATCCAACGCACAACCCTACACCTTCAGCCAATCTGCTTTAAACTAGAACCCATCCCTTTTCTTCAGATGGGACTCTCGTCCTCGGTTCCCTTCAATGAATGGTCACTCAGGAGGCGGCAGCAAGATGGCAGACGAAGCAAAACCACGCGCACTCACCCAGCTTGGCGAAGACGAGATCATCTTCCGCGACACGGTGCGAAAGTTTGCAGCCGCCAGAATCGCACCGCTAGTCCGCTCCATGGACGAGGCCCAGAAGATGGACCCCGACCTGATCCGCCATCTGTTCGAGATGGGTCTGATGGGAATCGAGATTCCGGAGCAATATGGAGGATCCGGCGGCAGCTTCTTCGACGCCATCCTCGCCGTCGAGGCCCTCTCCGCCGTAGACCCGTCCGTCGGTGTCCTCGTCGATGTGCAGAACACCCTCTGCATCAACGCGCTCCTCCGCTGGGCCACGGAAGATCAGAAGGAACAGTATCTGCCTCGTCTGGCGAAAGACACCATCGCCTCGTACGCTCTGTCAGAGGCCTCTTCCGGTTCAGACGCCTTCGCCCTGCAGACCCGTGCCACCCGGCAAGGCGACGACTACATCCTGAACGGGCAAAAGCTCTGGATCACCAACGCGCTCGAATCAGGTCTCTTCCTGGTCTTCGCAACCATCGATCCATCCCTCGGCTACAAAGGAATCACCGCGTTCCTCGTCGAAAAGGGCACACCCGGCTTCACCCTGGGCAAGAAGGAGGAAAAGCTTGGCATTCGCGCCTCATCCACCGCTCCTCTCCTCTTCAGCGATTGCGTCATTCCGGCATCGCAGGTCCTCGGCCAACCCGGTCAGGGATACAAGATCGCCATCGAGACCCTCAACGAGGGGCGCATCGGCATCGCCGCCCAGATGACCGGCCTCGCCGATGGAGCCTGGGGCCACGCCGCACGGTGGGCCCGCGAACGCCGACAGTTCGGCAAGAGCCTGGTCGAGTTCCAGGCCATGCAGTTCCAACTCGCCGAGATGGCCACCGATACCGAGGCCTCACGCCTCCTGGTCTACAACGCCGCCCGCCTCAAGGACAACGGAGCCGACTTCCTGAAAGAGGCCGCCATGGCCAAATACTTCGCTTCTCAGGTCGCCGAACGGGTCGCGTCGCTGGCCGTCGAGGTCTTCGGAGGCTCCGGATTCGTCAAAGACTACCCGGTGGAAAAGCTCTACCGAGACGCAAAGATCGGCAAGATCTACGAGGGAACGTCCTTCATGCAGTTGGCCACCATCGCCAAACTCACGCTTGGTCCATAAAATCTCCCGTTCCGGTCTGTCGTCAGCGCGAAACTGGTTGGACTTCTGCCATTCTTCGACACCACGAGGCCGACCGGACGCTTTACACTGGTCGCAGGACCTCCGCCCCCGCATGACTCCAAAACCAACACTCACCTCCGCGCCGGCTCCCAGTCATGCTCCACTGTCCTTCCTGGGACTAGCCTGTGCAGTGGGGGTTTCGACGATCTACTACAACCAGCCGCTGCTGGTGGAGATGGGCCGGTCCTACCACCTGCCCGACGGCCAGACCGGTTTCGTCTCCGTAGCCACCCAGGTCGGCTACGCCTGCGGGCTCCTGCTCTTTGTGCCACTCGGCGACGTGCTGGAGCGCCGCGCGCTGATGATGCGGATGTATGGTGCCGTTGCCGTGGCCCTGCTTCTGGTGGCAGCCGCTCCTTCCCTCTCCTGGCTCATCGCCGCCAGCGTCATCGCGGGAATGCTCGCTTCGGTCACCCACATCGTCCTACCCATCGCGCCGGATCTGGTCGGCGACGCCCAAAGAGGACGCGCCATCGGTATCGTCATGACGGGCCTGTTGCTGGGGATCCTGCTAGCCCGCACCTTCGCCGGATGGGTCAGCAACCTTGGCGGCTGGCGTTCTGTCTTTGTCACCGCTGCAATTCTCAACGCCGCCTTCGTCCCGATCCTGTGGCGTGTGATGCCCCGGCTCCCCCCGCGCCAGCGTCTGCACTACAGCCAGGCGATGCGTTCTCTCTGGACACTGTGGCGCACCCAGCCCCCCCTGCGCGAATCCTGTGTCCTTGGCGCCCTTGTATTCGCCTCGTTTAGCTGCTTCTGGACGACCCTCGCCCTGCTTCTGCATAGCCACTACAACCTTGGTCCGGGAGTAGCGGGGAGTTTCGGAGTGGTCGGCGCGGCGGGAGCGCTGGTCGCCCCCATCGCCGGGCGCCTCTCCGACAAGCGCGGCCCACGCTGGGTCATCACCTCCGGGATTGCAATCCTCGCGCTCTCCTACATCCTGCTCTGGAGCGAGGAGAAAGCGCAGGTGTCGGAAATTGTCCATGTGATCGCACTGGCCATTGGGGTTATCGTCCTCGATGTCGGAGCCCAGATGATCCAGGTGGCCAACCAGACCCGAATCTTCGGGCTCGACCCCTCCGCCCGCAGCCGGCTCAACACGGTCTACATGACGGTCTACTTCTCCGGAGCTGCGGCCGGCTCGGCTCTCTCGACCATCGCCTGGGTTCATTGGAAGTGGAATGGGGTGTGCGGCCTCGCCCTCGGACTCATCGCGCTTGCCGTCGTCCGCCACATCACCGGCCACAGCCGCCTGACACCCCACGCAAGCACAGCCGGAGCAAACGACACCGCCATCCACGCCTGAGCCTCACCGGGTCAAGGGCGTCGTAAAAGTACACCGCTGTCATCGAGAGAAATCGAGCCCTGCAGGTTCGGAGACGCGGCGAAATTGTCGAGGCAAGGGGCAATAGAAGGTGTGGTTCGCCTCTCTATTTTCCGGCCAAGTGGTCAGACCACTGGGTTCGGAATCTCTAATAAAGTGGTATGAAATAGCCGTTTTCTGCGAGTTTCCTGCATCCATGGTGTTCTAAAAGGGTTAGCGGGCAACGATCGAAATTTCCCAATGTTTCACCAGAAGCTTTTTGTGCGCAGAATGTG
>JAMFSC010000070.1 GCA_026225095.1 bacterium | reverse complement strand
GGGTTCGGGGGTCGTCGCGGTGGTTGCTGTGTCGGCGTAGAGGACGGTGGCGAAGACGTTGCCGGTGTCCTGGGCGATGTTGAAGGTCGACGTGGTGACTCCCGCGGTGGGGTCGGAGGAGTTGATCAGGAGGCCGCTGCCGGAGTAGGAGAAGAACAGGGCTCAATTGTGCTGGATGTTGTAGGTTCCCGGCGCGAGATCGATGAATCCGGTGATGTAGAAGATGCCGTCGTTGAGGGGGTTGTTGGGGCCAACTCCGCCGGTGCTCAGGATGGTGTCGCCGCCGGATTGGACGAGCTGGATGACGGTCTCGTTGGGGGTGGCGACGAAGTCGAAGCTGAAGACGCTCTGGGCGGGACGGCCGGCGGAGAAGGTATCGGTGGGAGCGATGTTGGGCGGAGTGGACGAAAGGGGGTTGGTGGCCGCGTTGGCGAAGAAGTCGATGTTGACGATCGGGAGCGCGTGGGCAAGGGGTGAAGCCGCGAGAAGAACGGCTATGCTGAAGACGATTGGGAGTGTGCGGAGAACGGACCTCATGTGGGTTTCCTTCGTAGAAAATGGGCCCGGTGAAGCAGGACAAGTTATAGCACTTGGATGGTCATTTCGAGTACGAGGGATTTCGGGCTTCGGATCTCTTCGGCACGCCCAAACGGCGCATTTTTCGCCGTGCTAAATTGCTAGTTTCCGCGGGCGTTCCGTGGTTGGGCACGATGTACTGTCGGAGCGCTCGAAGCAGAAAGGCATCTTGGGTGAGGAGTAATATCTGTTTGGGTTGGTGAGCGGGGGCCGGGGCCGAGGTGACCTCGCGTAGATGTCAGTTGCGTGCGGTGGGGCTCCCTAAGGCTTGTGAAATATCCGCTCGTCTGAACGCCGACGTGGAGGCGGCGTTTTCGATGTCTGTCTTCACCCAGCGCAGAAGTGTCAGCGTCTCGTCCGCCACTGTTATCCAGCCGTACCTGTCTAGTACAAGGGAGTCGCCATGAGCTACTGCGTGTCTGTTCTTCAGTAGCGTTTTGTCTATAAACGTGAAGCGGGTTTCGTAACGGGCGATGCTGATTCCAACGGCGCCGAGAATCTGCTTGAATACTGTGGATGAAAGGTTTGACCCGGTGGAGATGGCATTCTTTCCCACGAGGCGTGCCTGTTGGTTCATTTCCTTCCGGATAAACTCGAACGCGTTGCCAGCTAGGTCGGGTGAATCCGCTTCTGTCATGATTTTCAGTTTTGAATTTAGCGATAGTACAGCAAACGGGGTGGTGAGATCACAATTGGCTGTTCGTGTGCAACCTACGTAGTCAATGTAGGCCGTCGACGCTGCTTTTACGAAACCCTCCCAGTGGGCATACGCGAGCGCAGCCCCGGCTCGGATGACCGTGGACTCTGAGATCGGTTGAGGCCTGCGCACGGCGCTCTTCAACTCCGCGATCTCTTTCAGGCGCCAACCGAATTCCTCGTCAAGAACTGTCTGCAGATCAGTGAGGGTGCGTATCTGTTTCATGGACGAAAAAGGGGTTCCCCCAGCTTGAGTAAGTTCGTTAGGCGGGTAGTTCCGCGTACTCCCGCGCCAGAGTTGCTGATGAATGTAGAATTTCCCCACAAGGAGCGGGCGCGTTCTCTCACGAATTCATCGGCGCGGTCCTCGCCCAATGCTTCAATCTGAGGTAGGTTCGCGGCTACGCCTGGCCCGACGACTTCGTACACGGACATAAGAAACTTCCCGCCAAATGTCGTACCACTCCAGCGTTTAAAAGAATCGGTACCTAGCGCACGGTTTAACAGGGCGAAGGTTCGCAGAAACACTGCTGTCTCAGAAATGCGGTCGAACGCTCGGTCGGAGGCGATGGTGACGGACGCTTTATCCAAATATTCGTGTACGTCGAGTCCACCAGCGTAGGGGAAATGTCTGAATGCTATGAATCGCAATGCAAGTTCGGTTCCTGCTTGTCTGCGTAGGGCCGACTTCGTCTGCTGAGTTGTTTTGACAAAATTTGCGTCCGATGCAAGCTTTATCAGCCAATCGTGGAAGGTACTGTCAATCATAATCGCAGTACAATTTCGTACCTCCTGCTCGCTCAGCTTGGTTCCACCCGTATTTAGCCGCTGAAACAGTTCAAATTTGACGCTTGAGCTACCCTCCTGCCGGAGTATTTCGACCCGCAACCGTGCTCTCTTTATGTAAAGCTGGGCTGGGCCACCGATCCCTTCGATTAGGCCATCCTTTGACGGCTCCCAGGCCTTGTTTTCGAGGTCCGGCAGGAAGCTGGTTCCGAGAAGAGTCGGAGGCGCGTTCGGCTCGACGTCTCCTCTCTGGTTTGTTAAATCGTCCTCTTCTGTGACGTCCGTCACTGAAGCCTGCTCTTCTGCCGATGCAGGCGGGGCTGGCCTTAGCAGCCCGGTAAATTCCAAAATAGTCGAGATCCTCTGAAGGCCATCGATTAACTCCCAATTGCCCGATTCAGCTTGGAAAACAAATATTGGAGGGATTGGGATGCCCAAGAGGAGCGATTCTATAAACCTCGTTTTCTGAATCGGCTCCCAGCGAAATAAGCGCTGGTAGGCTGGGTTGATGGTGAGCTCATTGTTGCGGTAGAGATTCATGATCTCTCCGACAGACATGTCGTAGCCGTCTGGCTTGATTTCCTTGCGGGCTGCTGTGATTTCGTCTTCCAGGGACATTCTGACCTCTTCGAAGAGCATGGAGTGGGATCGTTTTGGAGGCCGCTGACGCTCGTCGATGAATACGCCCATTCTAAGGGTCCGCGTCCAACGGAGCGGTTCGGATCTGCGGTCCGGTGTAGCTGCTGCCGGCTTAGATCAGTTTCCGCTGGCGCGTTCGATGGGGGTGTGGGGGTCGCCGAGGCCGGCTTCGTATTTGGCTACGCCTTTGAAGAGGCTTTCGGCTACGCGCTGGCGGTACTCGGGGCGGCGGAGCTGGTCGGCGTCGGTGGGGTTGGTCACGAAGGAGATCTCGGCGAGGATGGAGGGCATGTTGGCTCCGATGAGGACGACGAAGGGGGCCTTTTTGACTCCTCGATTCTTTAGACCTTCGTTGCCGGTGGAGAGGCCGGTGTAGAGGGTCTGCTCGACGTCGGAGGCGAACTCGCGGGACTCCTCGATCTTGTCTTTGAGGGTGATCTTTTTGACGAGGTCGGAGAGCTGGTGGACGGACTGGCCGGAGACGGCGTTCTCGCGGGCGGCGACCTGGAGGGCGTCGGCGGACTGGGTGAAGTTGAGGTAGTAGGTTTCGACTCCGCGGGCGGTGTCGTCGGGGGAGGAGTTGGCGTGGATGGAGAGGAAGAGGTCGGCCTGGGCCTTGTTGGCGATGGCGGTGCGGGCTTCGAGCGGGATGAAGGTGTCGTCGGAACGGGTGTAGATGATTTCGGCTCCGAGGCGCTCGTGGAGGAGCTTGCCTAAGCGGAGGGCAACGTCGAGGACGACGTCTTTTTCCTGGATGCCGCCGACGCCGAGGGTTCCGGAGTCGTGGCCGCCGTGGCCGGCGTCGATGACGATGCGTCCGATCTTGAGGCCGAGGGCGCGGATGAGGGAGGTTTCGCCGTTGGCGGTGGGAAGGGCGGCTCGGGCGGGGGTGGCTGCGGCTTCGGTTGAAGGCGAGGGCTTGCGGGGGCGGCGGCGGGGGACGGAGTCGGGGGAGCCGGTGGCGATGGGGCTGGAGGTGGGGCGGTTGGTGGCGTCGATCTTGCCGGGGGCGAGCGAGACGGCGGCGACCTCGGAGGTGGTGGCGGGGGATTTGAGGGGGATGGTGTTGGGGACGGGGCGGAGGGTGGTGGCGGTCTGGGGCTGGGCTACGCGGGGGGTGGGGGCTTCGGGGAGGGCGGGGGATGGGGGTGGGTCTGCGAGGGCGGCGAAGGCGTTGGGGTCTGCGTTGGGGGCTGTGTTTGGATCGTGGCCGCGGCCGTGGATGTCGATGATGAGGCGGTAGGGGTTGGGGAGGAGGAAGGCGGAGTACTCGGTGACGTCGGATACGTCGAGGACGACGCGGGTGGTGTCGGGGGTGGATTGGGCGGCGCGGATGCGTTTGAGGAAGCCCTGGTCGGTGACGGAGAAGGACTTGCCGATGAGCTCGGGGGTGAGGTGGGAGCCGTGGAGATCGAAGAAGATGCGGTCGGGGTGGGGGACGCGGGCGGCTTCGAAGGTGATGGTGTCGCCGAGGTCGATGGCGACGCGGGTGTAGTTTCCGGTGGACCAGTGGCGGATTCCGGTGACCTGGGCGGGCGCTCCTTTGCGGGTGGGGCGGGGGAGGGATTCGGCGACGGGTTGGGCGGTG
>JAMFSC010000009.1 GCA_026225095.1 bacterium | reverse complement strand
TTCGAAGCCCCGGCTCATCTTCTCCATGGCATCGCTGTACCTGGAGTCGCCGAGTTCGTCAGAGGCGGCCATGAAGCCGCTGTAGAGGACGCTCCAGGTCCAGATGCGGTCGAAGTAAGGCTGGGATCGGGTCAGCTCCCAATCGGCGACGAGGCGCATGGCTCGCTCGGTGGCCACCGGTGGACGTGCGGGCGAGAGATTTGCCGCCAGCGGGCCGCCATCGTCGGGATCGTCGCCGAAGTGGCGGGAGTTGTCCTTGGCGATTCCGGCGAGTTGGGCGGCCGTGGGAACGGGCCTCTGCCCTGAGGTATTGGTCGCCTGACTCCAGGAGCCGGTGGCCGGCAGAAGGATGGTGAGCAGAACGGCCGGTACGCAGAGGCTGCGGGAACGAATGTTGGAATCCAAGTGCTCTCTCCAGGTTTCAGGGGTGCCGGGTGGGAATCTACGGAAGCGCTGCAAGTCAATAGACATAATATTCCCTTCCGGAAAGCACGACTCCATCACCGCGCTTTGATACCGCGTGGATGAGACCGTAGACTGCCATCTGGAGGATTGCGATGGCGATTGTGGCGGGTGTGGACTTCGGCACGTTGAGTGTGCGGGTGACTTTGATGGGAGACGGTGGGCGGCTGGGGACGGCGGTGGCGGGGTATCCGCTGGTGCGGTCGCGGGAGAATCCTGACCAGGCCACGCAGTCGCACGACGCCCAGATGGCTGCGCTGGTCGAGGCAATGCGGAAGGTGATCGCCGAGTGTGGGGTGGATCCCATGACGGTGGAGGCGGTGGCGCTCGATACAACTGGTTCGAGTGTGATTCCAGTCGATGCGGGGATGCAGCCGCTGGACGACTACTACCTTTGGTGCGATCACCGGGCCAAGCTGGAAGCGCAGCAGATTACCGCCATGGCGCATGCGACCGGGCTGGAGGCGATTCAGTGGTGCGGTGGGGTGTACTCGCATGAATGGGGATTCGCCAAGCTGCTGCACTGGCTGCGGCACAATCCGGAGAAGCGGGAGCGGTTCGCATCGGCGTTCGAGCACTGCGACATGGTGGCGGCTACGCTGTGTGGAATTACCGACCCAAAGCTGGTGAAACGGAGTGCCTGTGCAATGGGGCACAAGTGGATGTGGAACCCGAAGTGGGGCGGTCTGCCGGGGCAGAACTTCCTCTCCATGCTGGACCCCCTGTTCGACGGGATCCGGGCGAAGCTGGATGGGGAGTATCTGACCTCGGATCATCTGGCAGGACATCTCACGGCGGAGTGGGCGGAGAAGATGGGGCTGAGGGCGGGAATTCCTATTCCTGTCGGGGCCTTCGATGCGCATTGGGATGCGATCGGGGCGGGGTGCCGGGAGGGGGATGTGGTGAACGTGGTGGGAACGTCCACATGCATCATCGCCATGCAGAAGGTGGCGGCGTTGATTCCGGGGGTGTGTGGGGTGGTTCCGGGGAGTGTGCACCCGGGGTTCGCGGGGGTGGAGGCGGGGCTTTCGGCTACGGGGGATATCTTCGAGGTCATCGCGACGCGGGCGGGCAAGACGGTGCGGGAGCTGGCGGAGGGGCTTGAGGCGTACAAGGCCGGGCAGACGGGGCTGCTCCGGTTGAGCTGGGACAATGGCGACCGGACGGTGCTGGTGAACGCGGAGCTGGGCGGGATGACGCTGGGGTGGAACCTGATCCATACCGCGCAGGATGAGCTGTTCGCGGCCATCGAGGGCACGGCTTTCCATACGCGGATCATCCTGGAGCGGATGGCGGAACATGGGGTGCCGATTGAGCGGGTGATCAATGCGGGGGGGATTCCGCAGAACAGCGCCGTGCTGAACCAGATCTATGCGAGTGTGCTGAACAAGCCGGTGCTGGTTCCGAATGGGGTTCCGACGAGTATTGGGTCGGGGATCTTCGCGATGCTGGCGATTGGGGCCTATCCGAGCGTTGAGGCGGCGCAGACGGCGCTTTGTCTCCCGCATCGCGAGGTCTATCCGGATCCGGACGCGGTGAAGGTCTATGAGGAGCTTTATCAGCTCTACCGGAAGGTTTATTTTGCGTTTGGGACGGCGGGGGCCGAGGCAGTTTCGTTGGGGGACGTGCTGCCCCAGATCCGGAAGATTGCGGCCGGGGTGAGGGGATCGTAGCCCTCCCCCCCCTCCCCCCATCGATAGGCTAAAGTATTCATTCGCAATGACCTAAGTCCAAACCGGAAGGTAAAGTATTGTATCGATTGAACTTATAGGCAAAGTATACAATCGATGGGAGTTAGGTGGGAGGGGGTCACTTTTCTGTTCGGCCCTCGCAGGCGATGACCCCGTCTCCCCCCGCACCGCGCATGGGTGCTCGAGCAGGTGATGGGCCATGTGGCGATCGGCTTCGGAGGTGGCGAAGGCAGCGCGGCTCTGCCGGGTGGCTATTCTTCTCGAAGAACTTCCAGGGGCTTCTGTCCGAGGATGCGATGGCTGGCGATCCAGCCGGTGAGGACGGTGAGGACGGCGATGAGGAAGATGCCGACGATCGAGGTGAGCCAGTTGTTGGGGTAGGCGACGTTGAGGCTCTTGAGGAGGCGGCTGGCGATGAGGTTGGCGAAGGAGACGCCGACCAGACCGGCCACCAGACCGAGGACGGCAAACTCGATCGAGAAGATGGTCGCGATGCGGGCGCGGGTGGCTCCCAGAGTTTTGAGGACGACGACCTCGCGCATGCGGCGGTAGCGGGTTCCGGCGATCGAGCTGGCCAGGATGATGATGCCGGCGAAGATGGAGAAGGCGGCCAGGAACTGGATGACGTAGGTGATCTGGATCACGACGGCGCGGACGGTCTCGAGGGCGGCGGCAACGTTGATGACGGTGACGGTGGGGTAGGCGGCGTAGAGGGCGCGCTGGAGCTGGCCAACCTGGGAGGGATCGACGTGGACTCCGCCGTACCAGACGGTGGGAAGTCCGGCGAGGGCGTCGTGGGGGAGGACGAACTCGGCGCGTCCGTAGGCATGCTGGCCATCGGAGACGGTGAGGGCGAGGACTTTGGCGGTCATCGTCGTATCCTGGACGGCGAAGGTGATGGTCGAGCCGACCTTGACCCCGAGGCGGTCGGCGAGACGGTCGGAGATGGCGACGACGGGATGCTTGCGCGCATCCGACTCCTGCTGCGGGGTCCACCACTTGCCCTTCGTGACCTTGGTGCCTTCGGGGGGTTGGCCGGTGGCGGACCAGCTCAGGGAGATGGTCTGGAGCATGCGCTTGGGGAAGTTGGTGAGCTTGACGTCGGCGGCGGGGGCCCCGTTGAGCTGGGTGATGCGGGAGCTGACCACGGGAAGGAGCTCGGGCTCTTTGGTGACACCGGGCTGATGGGCGATGACGGCGCGGATGCCGGGGACCTCGTCGTTGGTCATATCGACGAGGAAGACGTTGGGAAGGTTGGGGGCGGAGGAGATGTGGAGCTCGGAGACGACGGCCTGCTGGACGAGGTAGACGGTCATGATCTGCATGACGCCCATGCCGAGTGCGGCGAGGAGTGCTGCGGAGGGATTGCCGGGGCGATAGAGGTTGGCGAGGCCGTGGCGGAGGCTGGAGGGGAGGGAGAGACGGGTCTTCGAGAGGAAGAGGCGCAGCACGCGAAGGACGGCCCAGGAGGCGGCCAGCAGGATGATGAGGACGGCGACCAGGCCGAAGGTGAAGTACTTCCCTACCGTGCGTGAGTCGGAGAGGGTGGTGGCGATGGCCGCGAGGCCGCCGAGGATGAGGATGGCGGCGAGGATCTGGGTGTAGTTCCTGGTGAGCTTGGCGAAGACGGCGGAGATGAAGGGATCGTCGGAGGCTTCGTCCATGGCGCGGCGGAGGATGAGGATGGGGCGGACGTTTCGGATGTCCAGCAGAGGGGGGAGGGTGAAGAGGAGGGTGGTGAGGATGCCGGCTCCGAGGCCGGTGGCGATGGAGCGCGGGTCGATGTGGAGGTCGGGGACGACGTTGATGAGTTTGGCGAGGAAGAGGGGCAGGGCGAGCTGGACTCCGACTCCCATGGCGACTCCGAGGATGCCGCCGAGGAGGCCAAGGAGGAGAGTCTGGAGGAGGTAGATCTTGATAACCTGCGAGGAGCGGGCGCCGAGCGACTTCATGATGGCGATGGTGTCGAGGCGCTGCTGGAGGTGGGCGCGCATGGCCATGGCGACGCCGATGGCTCCGAGGACGAGAGCTACGAGGGACATGAGCGACAGGAGCGAGGTGGCTCGGTCGAGGCCCTGGGTGAGGGCTGGGTTGGTCTCGCGGTAGTCGATGATCTGTGACTCGGGGAGGAGCTTTTCGAGGTGAAGCTTCATGTCGGCGACGGCCGAGTCGTTGACGGTGCCGCGAGTTCCCGTCTGCGGCATTTTGAAGAGGAAGCGCTGGCCGGCGTGGGAGCCGGGAGCGAGGAGCCCGGAGCGGTCGAGGGCGTCGCGGGACATGAGGACGCGGGGACCGGCGGAGAAGTTGGACGAGAGGCGGTCGGGCTCGTTGGTGACGGCGGCGGCGATGGTAAAGAGGGCGTTGCCGAGCTTGAGCTGATCTCCACGCTTGAGGTGAAGGCGGAGGAGGAGGTCGTCGCCGACGGCCACGGTATCGGCGTGAAGCGCCTGGGCGAGGGGCTGGGCGGGGTCGAGGTCGACGGTGCCGTAGAAGGGGAATCTAGTTGGATCGACGGCTTTGACTGAGACCAGGAGGGGGTCCATGGTGACGGGGACGGAGGCCATCGAGAGGAGCTCGGTGACGGGGGTGACCAGGATGCCGGCACGCTCGATCTGGATGAGGCCCATGATCTCGTCGGGGGTTGGCTGGCGGGTGGATCGTGCGGACAGATCAGCCGCCAGGATCGACCGGGCGTGGGTCAGCAGGGTGGCTCGGAATGAGCTGGAGAAGCCCCGAACGCCCGTGAGTGCGGCGACGCCGATGGCGACGGAGAGGATGACGAAGAAGAACTTCCCGCGGGAGGCGAGCATCTCGCGATAGGCGATCTTGGCGGCGGATTGGTAGGAGAGGGTGGGCATGGGCGGGCGTCCTGGAGTGCTGGGTGAGTGGGCTCAGGCTGCCGTGGTGGTGGTTTGACGATTCCGGGCAGCGGCCCTGTCGTAGCTGAAGTACTTCTTCAGCTTGAGGAAATGGACCTCGTAAAGGTGGTAGCTGAGCAGGGCGACGAGGACGGAAGCTGCACCGACGACGATGGCTCCGAGGATGACCGCGAACGCCTTGCTGTGGAGGTGGCTATCGAGCCAGGCGCGCAACGGCGGCGCGAGAAATCCGGCGATGGAGTAGTGAAAGACGTACAGGCCGTAGCTATATTTTCCGAAGAAGCGAAGGACGCTGTTGGAGAAGAGGCGCTGGGTGCGGGAGTTGCGCTTGAGCGCCATTGCGATAAGAGCTGTGGCGGCGATGCCGAAGATCGTGAATCCGATGGTTGGGATGATGATGCTCTTCTGGAAGTTGAGACCCTGGGGCCGCATTCCCATGCCGAGCATGATGATGGCGCAGACCAGAGCTACGCGGGGGGCGAGGGCCAGAACTCTATCCCTGAGATTCGTGCGGAGCAGGGCGCAGAGGCAGCAACCAAAGAGGAGATTATCCATGCAAGAAAAGGTAGGGGAGTAAGCGAAGTAGGGGTCGTGCGTGTAGGGAAGCGCGAGGACGAAGGCAACACGGATGAGCAGGACGACGCCGGAGGTGATGAGGCAGAGTCGGATGAGGCTGTGCAGGTTGCGGACCTTGTACACGATGAAGGGCCAGATGAGATAGAACTGCTCCTCGACCTGGAGGGACCAGAAGTGGTTGATGTTGAAGAGTCCAAAGTCCCGGGGATGGCGGTAGACGAGGGCCAGGTTCGAGGTGTAGGTAAGGAAGAAATATTGCCAGCCATTCCAGTGGAAGCCGAGTGGAATGGTGAGGGCGAAGAGGAGGAAGAGGAAACCGTAGTAGAGGGGGAAGATGCGGAGAGTGCGGCGGGCGTAGAAGGTCTTGAAGAAGTGGGGAATGCGGAGCGTGTTGAGGAGAATGCCGGTGATGAGGAATCCGGAGAGGGCGAAGAAGAGCTGCACGCCAATGTAGGAGGACTCGCGGATGGCGCTGACGGCATCGAAGAAATGGTTGCCGGTTTTGGAGTTGGCCCAGAAGAGGTGGTCGAAGAGGACCAGCAGGATGGCGAAGCCACGGATGCCGTCGAGAGCGGGAATGTGCTCGAAGCCACCTGGATTCTCGGGGTCCAGGCGCGCCGCAGTGGTCGAGATGGGGATGGTGGCATGGGGATCTGCACTGCGCTGCAAAGGGACTCTCCGTATGGTCTAGGCGAGGGTGGGGGTAAGTTCGTCGGAAAGAATCAATCCGTCACGGAGGGTGATGCGGCGGTCGGCGTAGCTGGCGAGGACGGGGTCGTGGGTGACGAGGACTAACGTCGTGCCCTCGGTCTTGTTCAGGTTGAGGAGGAGGTTGAGGACCGCGGCTCCGTTGACGGTGTCGAGGTTGCCGGTGGGCTCGTCGGCGAGGACGATGGGGGGACGGAGGACGAAGGCGCGGGCGAGGGCGACGCGCTGCTGCTCGCCGCCGGAGAGTTGGACGGGATAGTGGTCCATGCGGTCTTCGAGGCCGACACTCGTGAGAAGCTGGCGAGAGCGAGCGAGGCCGTCTTTTTGGCTTCCGCCGGGGAGTTTGGGGTCGGCGTTGAGCTCGTGGGGGAGGAGGACGTTTTCAAGCGCGGTGAGGGTAGGAATGAGTTGGTAAGACTGGAAGACGAAGCCGATCGTTCGTCCGCGGACCTGGGCAAGTTGATCTTCGGGGAGGTAGGAGATGGCGGTTCCGGCGAGGTGGACTTCGCCCGAGGACGGCGTGTCCAAGCCGGCGAGGAGGCCGAGGAGGGTCGATTTGCCGCTGCCGGACGAGCCCATGATGGCGGCGAACTGGCCCTGGGGGATGGTGAAATCGATGCCCTTGAGGATGTCAACGGTGCGGGAGCCGTTGCGGATGGATTTGTTGAGGGAGGCGACGGAGATCATGGGGCTTGGACTCACCTGCGGGGTTTCTCCTGTCGGGAGGACTTGGGATTTCGATGGATTGTTGACGTTTGGTAACTTGATGGTATGCGAATCGGTTTGGCAGTCGGTGTGAGAATGTTGGGTCTTCTGATTCTAGCGGGTGCGCTGGGGGGGTGTCGCACGGATAAGGCTTCGCAGGAGTCTTCGGGGATGGATGCGGGGACATCGGCGACGGCGAAGGGGGATCAGACGGCGATATCGGATGGTCGGCCGCTTGTGGTCTGTTTTGGGGATAGCCTAACGGCTGGGTATGGCGCGGACCCGGGCGCGAGCTATCCGGATTACCTGCAGAAGGGTCTGGATGCGGCTGGGTACCACTATCGCGTGGTGAACGAAGGGGTGAGTGGGAACACGACGAAGGACGGAGTGGAGCGGCTGGGAGGGATCATCGCGATGCACCCTTCGGTGGTGGTCCTGGAGTTTGGTGGGAACGATGGGCTGCGAGGGCTGAAGGTAGAGACGACTCGGGATAACCTGGCGGCAATGCTGAAAGGTTTCAAAGGCGCGGGAGTGAAGGTTCTGATCGCGGGGATCTCATTGCCGCCTGATTACGGGCCCGATTACGTCAAGGGGTTCACGGCGAACTACGCTTCGCTGGGCAGACAGTTCGGAACTCCGGTGCTTCCGTTCCTTTTGCAGGATGTATACGGGGTTGAAGGGATGATGCAGGCCGACAATACCCATGCGACTGCGGCGGGGAATGAAATAGTGGCTCGGCATGTGATGGGGGCTCTGACTCCTCTTCTGAAACGGTAACTGTCAGTTGAAATAAACATGGGCGTGCAGTCGTAGTAAGGACTTCGTTCGCATCCTATGGAGGGAAGAGAACGGAGAACGTGATGAAAATGCAGTGGATAGCAGGTGCGGTTGTGGCGGCGAGTATGGTAGCTCCGGCTTTTGGCCAAGTTCATGTGTATATCGGGGGCGCGCCCCCGCCGATACGGTATGAGCGCCGCCCGCCTCCGCCGGGTGCCGGATTTGCATGGGTCGATGGGTACTGGGGCAACGATGGCCGCCGATATGACTGGGTTCCTGGCCGCTGGGAGCGTCCGCCGTACGAGGGTGCTTACTACAGCCATCCACACTACGATCACTACGACCGCGGCTGGCAGATGCACGAAGGTCACTGGGATCACGACGATCATGGGGACCACCATGATCGCGATCACGATCACCAGCGCTAATTCCTGACGAATGATCTGAAGGCCCCGCGCGATCCATTTGGGATCACGCGGGGCTTCTGTTTTCTAACCCAGGACGATGATCGGCTGCATAAGGGTTCCGGCGATGCGGCGGGCTATGCCGAGCAGGTCTGTGGGCGCGGTGAAGACCTTGACCAGGGGCGCCCGGGAGAAGTCCGGAAGGTTGACCTGCATCCCATTGCGCAGGCGGCCGGCGAGCTGATCGTCGACGGTAACGGAGGGGAGCTCCGGGAGGAGCGTGCGCGGGTGGGGCAGGAGACGCTCGATCTCGGATGGAGAGAGCGTCTTTAGCTGGTCGACGGTGATGGAGTGGTCGAGCGAGAAGGCTCCTGCCTGCGTCCGGCGCAGGGAGCTCAGGTGGGCTCCGCATCCGGCGAGTTCACCGAGTTCGTGGGCGACAGAACGAACATAGCCACCGGCGGAGATACTCATCTGGAAGCTGGCGATGTCGCCGTCGAGGGCGGTCAGGGCGAATCGGTGGATGGTGATCCGGGCCGGTTTGACCGGGGCTTCGAGTCCGGCGCGCGCCAGCTTATGCGCTGAGACGCCATTGATCTTCTTGGCCGAGTAGACCGGGGGAAGCTGGTCCAACGTTCCGTGGAACCGTCCGGCGAGGTGCTGGAGTTCGGACAGCGTCAGGGTCAGGGGTCTGGGATCGGCCGCGGGGACTCCTTCGGCGTCGTAGGTGTCGGTGGAATAGCCGAAGCGGATGTGGCCCTCGTAGTGCTTTTCCGCGGTTCCGAAGAACTGGGCGAGGCGGGTGTACTTCCCGAGCAGGAGGGGAAGGACTCCGGTGGCCATCGGGTCGAGGGTTCCGAGATGGCCGATGGACCTCTCTCCTGTGGCGCGGCGAACGATGGCGACGACGTCGTGCGAGGTGAGACCGGGGGGTTTATCGAGGATGAGGAGACCGTTCACAGGCTGCTGCCTCGTCCGGTGCGGACGAGCGAGAGGAACTCGTTTCGGGTCTGGAGCTGGGACTTGAAGACGCCGAGCATGGCGGAGGTAACCGTGGCGGAGTGCTGCTTTTCGACGCCGCGCATCATCATGCACAGGTGTTGGGCTTCCAGGATGACGGCCACTCCCTGGGGGGCGATGGCATCGGTGATGGCCTCGGCGATCTGCCGGGTGAGGCGCTCCTGGACCTGGAGGCGGCGGGCGAAGACGTCAACGATGCGGGGAATCTTGGAGAGACCGATGACCTTGCCGTTGGGGACGTAAGCGATGTGAGCTTTGCCGAAGAACGGCAGCAGATGATGCTCGCACTGGGAGTAGAACTCTACGTCGCGGACTATGACCATCTCGTCGTAGTCGACGTCGAAGAGCGCGTTGTGCAGGACCTCTTCGACGCTTTGGTGGTAGCCCTGGGTGAGGTAGGCGGTGGACTTCTCCATGCGCTCGGGGGTCCGGAGGAGGCCGTCGCGGGTGGGGTCTTCGCCCATCCGGCGGAGGAGTTCGCGGTAGATGTCCTGGGTGGAGGCCTCCTCGAGGGTGAGGGCCTGGGCGGGTTGAGGATCTTTGGTGGCGAGCATGACGGGAGTGCCTTTCAGGAGAGCGCGGGTCCGGAATAGTCGAAGGAGTTGTTGGCTGTCTCCTCGATTCGGACGCGCTCGAGATGAGCATGGGGAAAGCTCTCGAAGATACGGTGGACTTCGAGGGAGAGGTTTTCGGTGGATGGAACGGTGCGCTGGAATGCGAAGAGGGTGTTGAGGTTCTGGTGATCGAAGGGGTCGAGCAGATTGGTCTGCGCAAAGGCGTCGAGGTCGGCGAGGTTGCAGACCATGCCGGTGACGGGGTCGACGGATCCGCTGACGGTGATTTCGATGGTGTAATTGTGCCCGTGGCCGTGGGGATTGTTGCACTTGCCGAAGACTGCGCGGTTCTGCTCGTCGGTGTAGGTAGCGGCGTGGAGTCGATGGCTGGCGGCGAGGTGATAACGACGGCTCAGGTGGGCCTTCACTTGGCCTCCTGTGGAAGGCCTTCTCCGTAGAAGTCGGCGAAGAGGTCAGGGGTTTCATAGATACGGACGCGATGGAGGGTGGCGTTGGGGATCTTGCCCTGGAGGCGCTGCCAGATGGAGATAGCCATGTTCTCGGTCGTCGGGACCCTGGTCGCGAACTCGGGGACTTCGAGGTTGAGGTGACGATGGTCGTAGACGCTGACGACCTCGCGCTCGAGGATGTCCTTGAGCAGCTTGAGATCGACGACGAAGCCGCTGATGGGGTCGATCTCTCCGGCTACTGTGACCTCGATGGTGTAGTTGTGGCCATGCCCGTTGCGGTTGGCGCATTTGCCAAAGACGCGCTGGTTCTCTTCTGGGGTCCAGGCGTCGACCCAGTAGAAGTGGGCGGAGGAGAAGTCGGCTTTGCGGGTGAGATGAATCATGCTCATACCAGCTTACTTGGATGTGCGGCGTTGGTTGGGGATGCAGGGTTTGTGCTGGTCTGAGCCTGAACCGAATCTGGAACGATCTGGACTTGGGGGGCCCCCGCCCCCTCCGCCATAAGAAGTCTCAAAGTATTCAAAAAAAATGACCTAAGTCTGGACCTGGCAGGCCCGTCTGGAGACAGGGTTAAGCGGTAGAGCCTGGCTCTTCCCCGCAATTGATGGAAGTGTCGAGCATTCTTTGAACCTGTGCGGCAGACCATCCCCGTCAAGGAAATCGCGATAATGTATGCTTTCGGGCATGCTCGATCCGCTGGTACAGATACAGCTACAACAGCCAAATCACCTGAAAGACGCTTGGGACGTCGCAGCTCATATGGGCAATGTTGTCGGCTTGATCGCCGCTGGCATCTGGGGCTATTTCAATTTTGTAAAAAGCCGTGTTTACTATCCGCGGATGGAGTTGTCGGTGTCTGGGGACATCCACATAAAAGGAGCTCAAAGCTTTCTTGTTGCACGGATCACTCTTAGGAACATCGGACTGGCCAAGGTAGAGCTTCTTCAACGAGGCAGCGGATATCGAATCTATTACGCCACCGGTCAACTTAGAGTCGGAGGGCATCTTGCATGGCTTGGCGGAAAACCGGTTTACAGAATTTTTGAGCATCACGGATGGATTGAGCCTGGTGAATCAATTTTCGATGAGATGCAGCTACATTTACTACCGGCAAATGCCGTGGCAGCAAAAATTGAAGCTCGGCTACGAGGACCGGTTGGGACCAAGATCACCGTGTGGACCTGTTCGACAGTAGTAGTACCGGATTGAAAGCGAGGAGACGTATGGAAAAGCCTATGAAACTACGCCAAGAATACGACGTTGAGTCAGGGGGTTCATCCCACAGTCCATCTGGCCTGCAACCCAAGAAAGACTCATCTGGCCTGCAACCCAAAAAAGATCAGGATCGGGCTCAAGAAGACGACCATATCAAGACGACCGAAGAATGGGAAAGGGAGAAATTTCCTAAAGGCCATTCCTAAGCGAACGCGCCTGTCTTAGACGTCTTGATTTCCGGTCGTAGCGGCCAGACAAACCCCTGTCGGCGAAGAATCTTTGGAATTTCGAGACGGGAATGGGTCTGCCGCTATGCCGTGGGGTAGGTGCGTCCCTTCCACGGGACCCTGTGCTGGAGGCGGTGCTGGATGTAGCTGCGGGCGAGGAGATAGAGGAAGAGGGGGATTCCGAAGATCGAGAGGACGGAGTCGGCGAACGAGGCGTGGGCGCGGGCGACTCGGTTGTAGAAGCGGAAGACGGTGCGGACCCAGAGGACGGCCAGGACCTCCCGCGGCCAGAGGACCGGAAACGGGTAGGTGAGGGCGAGGATCGGCAGGCCGAAGAAGAGGACGAGATCGAGGAGGCGGAAGAGGAAGAGCTTGATGGGGGCGGGAAAGAGGAGGACGAAGTTCTTGCTCCAACCCTCGATGAGGCTGGGAAGGTCGCGGTACATGCAGGCGGCTACCATCTCCGGCGCGTAGCGGAAGCGGAGGGTGCGGCCGGAGCGCTTGACGTTGCGGGCGAGGGCGACGTCTTCGAGGATCTCCTGGCCGACGGCGCGGTGACCTCCGAGGGCGGTGTAAGACTCGCGGTCGATGAGGAGGAACTGGCCGTTGGCGGCGGCTAGGGGGCTTGCGGGGTCCGAGACCTTCTGCGGGGGGTAAACGCTCGCCAACTCCGAAAAGATAAGAGGGGTGACGGTGCGCTGCAGGAAGCCATTGGTGATCTGGCGGGGGGAGTAGGAGAGCGCCTGCGCGTGGTGCTTTTCGGCCTCGCGCATGGAGCGGGAGAGACTGTTGGTGGCGTGGATGGTGTCGGCGTCGGTGAAGAGGAGCCATTTGGGCTGGAATTGCTCGATCGCGTACTGGGCTCCGAACCAGCAGGCGTTGGTTTTTCCGTTGAAGCCGCTATGGGGGCGGGTGAGATCGACGGTCGGGGGGGAGAGGACTACGAGGCCGGGGTGGGTGGCGGCGAGCGCTTCGGCGATTGAGCGGGTGTGGTCGGTCGAGGCGTCGTCGATGAGGAGGAGGTGCCAATGGACGCCGAGTTCGAAGCCGGGCAGGGACTGGTCGAGGAGCGAACGGAGGCAGTCGGGGAGGACGTCCTGCTCGTTGCGGGCGGGGAGGATGACGGTCAGCTCGGCTTTTTCGGAGTGAGGGAGGGCGGTCTGCGAGGGGAGTGACGTGGAATCCATGTGACTTCGTATTATAGGAAGGTTCGGAGTGTGTGACGTCCGGACTCGGATGAAGGAGATTGCCGTGCGGCGAATTTGGATGGGTATGGTGGCAGGTCTGCTGGCGGTGGCGATGACCGGGTGCGAGCGGGACCAGCATCCGAACCACATTGGCCGGATCGCTCCGGAGTTTGTCGTCTCCGATGCGACCCGGACCGTGGACCTGAACAAGCTGCGGGGGAAGGTGGTGGTGCTGAACCTGTGGGCGACGTGGTGTGCTCCCTGCGTGCAGGAGCTGCCGAGTCTGCTGGCGATGCAGCATGAGCTGCCGGATGTCGTCGTTGTGGCGGTGAGCAGCGACCAGGATGACGGGGTTTACCGGCAGTTTCTGGAGCGGCGGCATGTGGATTTTCTGACCGTGCGGGATGAGAGCCAGAGGATCAATGCGCTCTATGGCACGGTGCAGATTCCGGAGACGTACGTGATCGATCGGCAGGGGGTGTTGCGGAGAAAGTTCGTTTCGGCCCAGGACTGGACGAGCCCCGAGATTGTGAAGTATCTGCGAACGCTGTGACGGTGGCGCGCTGGTAGGATGGTGGCATGACGCAACTGGATGTGGTTTACCGTTATGGAGTGCCTCCGACCGAGGCGGCGATGCTGGCGATGGCGAAGGTGCGGGATGTGTACGGGGTCAGGAAGCTGGAGTTGCGCGAGGCGGAGAAGATGGTGCGGGTGGAGTATGATGCCACGCGGCTGACTGAGCCGGTGATCCATCAGCTTCTGAGGCGGTCGGGGTTGGATATCGTCGAGACGGTGCCGATGTTCCGCGCGCCGGCGGTGGTTCCGGAGGCTGCTCCGGCGGTGTAGCGGATGCAGTTCCTGGCCACAGGACCGATAGTTCGAATCGACAAAGGCGACAAGATGGCGTGGCTCCCAACGGATGGAGTCGCGCTTTCTTTTGTAACGTGCCGTTGAGCGAAGTGTGTGGCGGAGGGTTGATTTTAGGGGCGGGATTGAGTATCGTAAGGAAGTTGCAGCATACGCAATGTGCGCCCGTAGCTCAGTTGGATAGAGCGGCTGGCTACGAACCAGTAGGCCGGAGGTTCGAATCCTTCCGGGCGCACCATCTCTTCCCTTCCCTCCTTGAATCTCGATTTTGAAAGACGGTCGCAACGGACGGTTCCACTTCGTGTGGGGCGGTCTTTTCCTGATTCGTATGCTGCTTCGCGGGCTCCCCGGTTGGATCGGGCGGATAGCTTTCGGGCGCGCTAGTTCGAGTCGCTGGGCATGAGGTGCTCGGGCAGGTCGGTGAGCGTGGGTTTGCCGTCGTTGTAGTCGATGCGCCAGACACGGTCGAACTGGGTATCCGGCCACTTGTCGTACGGGGGTCGGACGCCGAGGGCCTTGGCCAGGTCGGGTAGTTTGCCATGGTGCCAGGCGACGAGGACGACCTTTCCGGCATACTTTCCGCTGAGAAGTTGCAGGGCGAGGGCGGCGTAGTCATCGTTGGAGATGGTGCTGTCGATGGACAGGTGGAGGGCGTCCGAGAGAGGAAGGATCGTCTCGACCGGGCGGTTCGAGTGCTTGCTGGCATGGGTGGCGACGAGGACCTGCGGAGTGGGAAGCGCCGGAGCGTGACCGCGGACGAAGAGTCCGGGCAAAAGACGGGCGCGCTCAAAGCCGACGGGGGAGAGATCTTCGCCGCCGTCAGTGAGCTTTTCCGCGTGGCGGATGAGGAGGATGGTAGTGGGCGGGCGAGGTGCGGGCGTCTGGGTGTGGAGTCGGCCGGTGATTGAGAGGATCGCGAGGACGGTCCGAGCAAAGAGCTTCATGGTGGAAGGATCTCCCGAACGGCGGCGGCGAAATGTGAATGGGACGCGAATTCAATCGGTGGAGCTGTGGATCGCTGATTGACGACCAATTTGGTCCGCAATAGACTAAGTGTTGGCGCAAGAGCCTTTTGAGTTCTGCGCAAGTCTCCGATCGTGCTCCGGGTGGACCGGATGCGTGCCGAGGCGGGAAGTGAAAAAATGCTGCAGGCGTTTATCATCACGCTCCGTGAGGGCGTGGAAGCTTCGCTGATTATAGGGATTGTATTTGCGTACCTGACCAAGATCGGGCGGGCGGAGCTGAAAAAAACAGTGTTTCTCGCGCTGGCGGCGGCGATTGCGGCAAGCGTCGGCGTGGCAGTTGTACTGAACCATCTGCAGTTCAACCAGGACATCTTCGAGGGCTGGGTGATGCTGGTGGCGGCGGGGTTCGTCGTCAGCGTGATCTGGTTCATGCACAGGACGGCCCGGTCGATGAAGGGCGAGATCGAGGGACGGATCGCGAGGCTCACGGGCGGGGAGTCGGGGACTTCGAAGGTCGGGCTCTTTTTCTTTGTGTTCCTGATGGTGTTGCGGGAGGGTGTGGAGACGGTGGCGATTCTGTCCGCCGTGAGCCTGAACTCGACGGAACTGCTGAGCTTTACTGGAACAGTGCTGGGCATCGCGGTGGCGGTGGTGTTTGGGGTGCTGTTTATACGGGGCAGCGTGAAGATCAACCTGCAGCGGTTCTTCCGGGTGACGACTGTCATTCTTTACTTCGTTACGTTTCAACTTCTGGTGAGTGGGCTGCATGAGTTAAGTGAGAACGGTGTGCTGCCGTCGAGCACGGCGGAGATGAAGCTGATTGGGCCGATTGTGCGAAATGATCTCTTCTTCTTTGTGACGATGCTGGCGCTGGCTGGTCTGATGATGCTGCTGGAGTATCGGCGGCGGGCTCCGGTGGTTTTGGCGGCTACGGCAACCGACGCGGACCGGCGACGGGCGGCTTGGAGCCAGAGGCGGGAGAAGATGTGGATGAATGCGGTGGTGGGGACGAGCTTTGTATTCATCTTCCTGTCGACGGCAGAGTTTATCTATGCGAAGAGCTCGACGTCGCTTTCGCCTACGGCTTCGGTGACACTGGTCGGGCAGCAGGTCACGGTGCCGCTGAGCCAGGTGAATGACGATAAGCTGCATCGGTATGGGGTTCATATCGATGACGGCAAGGGCGGATCGCCGGAGGTGCGGTTTCTGTTGTTCAAGAAGCCGGATGGGACGGTGGTCTCGGTAGCGGATGCATGTTCGATCTGCGGGCCGGTGGGGTTCTATATCGGCGAACAGGGGATCACGTGCAAGATGTGCGCAAGCCCGCTGAATGCGGCTTCGATGGGTCAGCCGGGAGGGTGTAATCCGATTCCTCTGAAGTCCAGCGTGGGCGGCGGCGTGGTGACGATTGCGGCGGCGGATCTGAAGACGCTGGCCGGGGTGTTCGAGCGGTGATGTTCTTTCGGCTGTTGCTGGAGAGCTTTGTGAGGCAGCGGCGGAGGAAGGCGCTGGCGGGAGTCGCGATCCTGCTGGGGACGACCGCGGTGACGGCGATGCTGGCGCTGGCGACGACGATTGGGGATCGGATTCACCGGGAACTGGCGGTGTTCGGGGCCAATATCGTGGTGACTCCGACGGCGGATGCGCTGGAGGTCAAGGTGGGTGGGGTGAACCTGCGACCTGCGGGCGGTGGGAGTTATCTGAAAGAATCGGATTTGGCGAAGCTGAAGACGATCTTCTGGGCGAATAATATTACGGGGGTTAGCCCGGAGTTGGCATTTCGGGTTTATACAGAGACGACAACCGGCGGAGCGATCAACGCATCCGCGATGGGTCTTTGGTTTCACCACGAGATGTCTCAGAATGGCACCTCTCCGCTCGTCACCGGCGCTCCTCAGCTTCATCCTCTTTGGAAGATCGACGGCGCATGGCCAAGTGCTTCGTCCGTTCAGAACCAAAGTGCGGAGGTTGCGGTCGGAACCTCTCTGGCAATGAGAGGCCAATGGAAGATTGGTGACAGCATTTCGACTGCTCTTCCCTACAGCGGTAGCGGTGTGCCCCCTATGATTCCCATGGGTTATTCGCTGAAGATCACTGGACTAATCAGCGGTGGCGCTGAGGTTGAAGAGAAGTTTTTGATGCCCATAAAAGCTGCTCAAATGCTCTCGAATAAGCCGGATAGCGTTTCACGAATAGAGATCAGTGCTCGGACCAAGCCGGAGGATTCGTTTGCACGGAAGGATCCGGATACGCTGACTCCGAAGATGCGGGAGGTCTGGTACTGCCGGCCTTATGCGAACTCGATCGCCTACCAGATTCGCGAAGCGATTCCAGGGGCGCAGGCGGAGCAGGTTCGGCAGGTGGAGCAGAGCGAGGGAACGGTGCTCGAACGGATCGGCGGCTTGATGTGGCTGGTGAGCGGGGCGGCGCTACTGGCGGCGGGGTTTGCGGTGAGCGCGGCGATGGCTACAGCGGTACTCGAACGGCGGGGGGAGAGTGGGTTGATGCGATCGCTTGGAGCCGGTAAGGGCGCGATTGCGATGTTGTTTTATGCGGAGACGGGGCTGCTCGCGGTGGTGGCGGGGGCGCTGGGGTATGTGGCCGGATCGGGGCTGGCGGCTTGGCTGGGGGGGAGGATCTTCGATTCGCCGGGTGGTGCGAATGCGGGAGTGGCGGTGCATACGGCGGTGTTTATTCCCGTGCTGCTGCCGGTGGTGGTGGGATTGGCGCTGCTGGTGGCGATTGCGGGGAGTACGCCTTCGATCCGGGCGGCGCTGCGGATGAGCCCTTCTGCGATTCTGCGGGAGGATGGTTGATGGCGCTGAACGCGGGGATGATGCTGCGGCGGTCACTGGTTCACCGGAGGGCGCGGACGTTGAGTGCGCTGGTGGCGCTGACAGTTTCGGCTGGGGTGGCTACAGCTTTGCTGACGCTTTATGCGGATTTGGATTCGAAGCTGCATCGGGAGTTTCGGACTTTTGGGGCGAATGTGGTGGTAACGGCGGCTCCTGCGGGTGAGGTGGAGGCGATCGAGACGGTTACGGCGGCGGGGCTGCCGGATGGGGCTCTCTTGAAGGTGGAGCGGGCGGCGGGGGATGACGCAATTGCTGCGGAATTTGGGTACGCGGTGGCTACGACCGACCGGGGAACGCCGGTAGTGGTGGCGGGGACGGACTTTGATGCGGTGCGGAAGTTGGACGCCTGGTGGCAGGTGAGTGCCTGGCCAACGGGTGCGGATCAGGCGCTGCTGGGGGTGAAAGCGGCGCAGTTTGTGTCGAATTCGCATGGGCTGAAGATGGAGTTTTCTGGTAAGGAACTGGTACTGAACGGCGTTGGGCAGGTTCGGACCGGTGGGGATGAGGATTCGCGTATTTATATTCCGATGACAGCGTTTACCCGTTGGACCGGGGCGGGGGCGAGCGCGATCGAGGTGCAGGTTCCGGGTGGGGCGGCGAAGGTGCAGGCAGCGGTCGACCGGATGCGGCGGGAGCTGCCGGGGATGCAGGTGGAGCCGGTTCGGCAGTTGGTCGAGGGGGAGTCCCGGATCGTCGACCGGACCCATGCGCTGATGTATGGGGCGGTGCTTCTGATCGCGCTGACGGTAGGGGTGTCGGTGCTGGCGACGATGTCGGCGAGTGTGCTGGAGCGGCGGCGGGACTTTGCCCTGATGAAGGCGCTGGGCGGATCGCAGGGGCAGATGATGGGGATGTTTCTGCTGGAGGCGATGGTGATCTCGCTGGCGGGAGTGGCGGCGGGGTTTGTGGTGGGGTCGGCGGCGGCGTTTGGGATCAGTGAGCTGAACTTCCATACGGCGACGCTTCCGCATGTGCAGGTCATTCCGGTGGTTCTGCTGATGAACGGGTTGATCGCGGCGGTTGCGGCGCTGTTTCCTGCGCGGGTGCTGAGGTCGCTGCAACCAGCGGCGCTGCTGAAGGGCGACTAGGATTGGGGATGAGCGTGGCGATGACGATGACGAAGCTGGATGTGACGACCGAGACGACGCGACCGGAGTGCGCGGTGATTGCGCTGCACGGCGTGACGCGGGATTATGCGGGGCGAAGCGGGACGGTGCGGGCTCTGGACGATGCGACGTTCTCGATCGTGGCCGGGGAGTGGGTGGCGATCACGGGGCCGTCGGGTTCGGGTAAGAGCACGCTGGTGAACCTGTTGGGGTGCCTGGATCGGCCAACGGCGGGAGAGCTGCGGATCGATGGAGTGGATGTGGCATCGATGTCGGCGGGTGAGCTGGATCGGTTTCGCGCGGACAAGATCGGGTTCATCTTCCAGCAGTTCCATCTGATTCCCTACCTGTCGGCGCTCGAAAATGTCATGCTCGCACAGTACTTTCATTCGATGACGGATGAGGGGCAGGCCCGCGAGGCGCTCGAACGGGTGGGTCTGGGACCGAGGGCGGGGCATCTGCCGAGCGAGTTGTCAGGCGGAGAGCAGCAGCGGGTTTGCATCGCGCGGGCGCTGATCAATCATCCTCCGATTCTGCTTGCGGACGAGCCGACTGGAAACCTCGACGCGGCGAACCAGAAGATCGTGGCTGGACTGTTGGAGGATCTGCACCGCAATGGGCACACCATCGTGATGGTGACGCACGATCCGTCGATGGCGGCGCTGGCCGGGCGGAAGATTGCGTTGAGCCATGGCAAGGTGTTCTGCCACCCGGCTCGGGGGATGGTTACGCTGCGGTAGGCAAGATCATGTCGGCGATGTCCGAGCTGGGAGCAGTGGGCTGCCGGGAGCGAACACGGGGCCAAGGACGGGATGCGCGGCGGTGGGGCCGTGATCTGTCGTGCCCCCGGGGCAGTACCGCTGTTTCACAGGATTAACCAAAAATTACCCGAAGTTCAACATTCTGTCACATCCCCTGTTTCTAGACTCTGAGGATTCCGTTGGGAGTTCATTGGTCGCTTCGTCCTCGATGAGGATGCGGCACGTGGATTTCAAGGGCGAACCACATGCCGAATACAGGCGTGGGTGCGGCGCTCTTCCTGTTTGCTCGACGGATCGCTCCTTCTCGATTCTGGGAGGCTTCCCCGTCCGTGCGTGCGACAGGCCTTCGAATGCCGGAGATCAGCAGGACTTTTGGGGGGACAGTGCATATGAAACGGATCTTGAACTTATTGATGGCGTGCAGCATGGGTTGCGCGCTGACAGCCTCGGCGCAGGATCAGCAAGCTGCGAACACGATTCCGCAGACTCCATCCGGACAGGCAGCACCCACGACGCAGCCCGAGCCCAAGCTTCAGGTGACCGATACGGTGACGGTGACGGCAGTTGGGGAGACGCGGAGTGAGCAGTCGATCTCTTCGCAGGTGTTGCTGGAGGCCGCTCCGGGGACGAGCCCTATTGCGATTCTCACGCGTCTTCCGAGCGTGAGTGTGACCTCGGCCGATCCTTACGGCGCGTACGAGTGGGCGCTGAGGATCTCGGTGCGCGGGTTCAACCAGAACCAGCTTGGCTTTACGCTCGACGACGTGCCGCTTGGAGACATGTCCTACGGCAACCTGAACGGGCTGCACATCAGCCGGGCGATCATCGACGAGAACATGGGACGGATCACACTCTCGCAGGGTACGGGCTCGCTGGAGACGGCTTCGACGAGCAACCTCGGCGGCGCGGTGCAGTTCTTCTCGGCCGATCCCCTGGATACGCGGGGTTTCACTGCGACCCAGTCGTTTGGCAGCTTCAGCGGCGTGCGCAGCTTTGAGCGCTTCGACAGCGGACTGCTGAAGTCGCATACGAAGTTCTTCTTCGACGGCGTGTATCAACGGTCGGACAAGTGGAAGGGCGCGGGGCAGATCAACCAGAAGTACTTCCAGTTCAACACCAAGGTGCAGCAGTTCGTGGGAAGCAAGGGAATGTTGACGTTCTATGCGGACTACTCGGACCGGCGCGAGGTGGACTACCAGGATCTGAACAAGGTCTGGGCGCAGAAGCTTGGGTATGGATGGGACAACTTTGGAGACTGGGGCAAGTCGATTCAGGCGGCGAATGCATGCAACGGCGTCGGCAGCTATCCCGGGCCGGTGAATGTGCTGGCGGCGAACGAAGACCCCTGCGACGCGGGCTACTATGGCGGTTCGGGACTGCGCAAGGACTTCCTGACCTACCTGAGCTACAAGATGGCGCTAACCGATCACCTGACCTGGAAGACGACGCTCTATGGTCATCACAACGACGGCCGGGGGCTCTGGTTCACGCCCTATACACCGACCGTCTCGGCGAGCGGAATTGTCTCCCCGATCTCGCTGCGTACATCGGAGTATGGCATCAACCGTGGCGGCCTGATCTCGTCTCTCTCGTATGAGGCTGGGCATAACACGTTGGAAGGCGGGGTTTGGTTCGAGAAAGAGAACTTCAATCTGGCTCGTCGGTACTACGCGACCAGCCTGGACAGCCCGATGCACTCGCTCTACAGCTTCCCGTCGAACCCGTTCTATACCCAGTGGGCGTATAATTTCCCGAACACCGTGTATCAGATCCATATGCAGGATTCGTACAAGGTTACGCCTGCGGTCAGCCTCTCGGCGGGCTTCAAGACGGTCGAGACGAATATGACGGGAAACCTGGGGCAGTACGACTCGGGTCTGCTGCACCAGGGAACTCCGGTCACGAACTTTGCGCAGGGTAGCCTGGAATCAGGCAAGCGGTTTGCTCCGCAGTTTGGAGCCAACTGGAAGGTGGACACGAAGAACGAGTTGTTTGCCGATGCAGCCGAGAACGTGCGTGCCTTCCAGGCAGGCGGTAACGGCTTTGGCACCTCGCCCTGGGGTACGACGCAGGCCGGGTTCAACGCGCTGACGAGCAGCCTGAAGCCGGAGAGCTCGTGGAGCGAAGAGGTCGGCTACCGCTATACGGACAACCGTGTGATGGCGCAGGCGAACTACTTTCACGTGAACTTCTCGAACCGCCTGCTGGCGATTCAGCAGGGTCCGGCGATTGCAGGAGGCGCTTCCCTGCTCTCCAACGTCGGCGGCGTGACGACCAATGGAGTGGATGCGGCTGTTTCAGTCCGAATTGGCTCGGGATGGTCGCTCTATAACGCGGTGACGGGGAGCAAGTCGACCTACGACTCGGATGTGCAGACGGCCTCGGGACCGATTGCGACAGGCGGCAAGGTCGTCGTGGACTCGCCGGAGTTCCTGTACAAGAATGAACTGACCTACAACAAACGGGGCTTCAACGCGCACATCGGGTCCGATTACATGGGCAAGCGCTACTTCACCTACACCAACGACAACAGTGTGGACGGGCGTTTCCTGGCGGACTTTGGAACGAGCTACCACGTGGATGAGGTGGGACCGTTCGACCAGATGAAGCTGCAGTTCAACATCTACAACCTGGCGGGAGCGCAGTACTACTCGTCGATCGGAACGAACGGCTTCATTGCGAGCGATCCGACGTCGGTGAGCAACAATACGTTGCAGGTGGGTTCTCCCAGGGCAATCACGGGGAGCTTCACGGTAAAGTTCTGACGCTTGATCAACGTGGCTGAAGGGCAGGGCGCGCGAGCGATTCGCGCGCCCTGTTTTTCATTGGAGGGCGTCGAGCCGGGCTATCGTTCGCCCCACTTGAGCTTGTTGCGCAGGACGTTGAAGATGCCGTTGGGGCGGAGGCGGAGGAGGCGGACGCTGTACTGGGAGCGGCAGCAGTGGACCTTATCGTTGAGGTTGAGCTCGACGGCTTCCTGTCCGTCCACGGTGAGGATGGTCTGGTTGGGTACGCCTTCGATGTGGATGGTGACGTTGACGTCTCCGGGGACGACGATGGGGCGGAGGGTGAGGAGGTGGGGGCAGATGGGGTTGATGATCATGGCGTCGACGGACGGCATCATGATGGGGCCGTTGGCGGCGAGGTTGTAGGCGGTGGATCCGGTGGGGGTGGAGAGGATGACTCCGTCGGCGCGGAAGTGGGCGACGAGCTGGCCGTCGATCTCGATGGTGAAGTCGGCCATGCGGGCGATGGTTCCCTTTGAGACAACGACGTCGTTGAGGGTGTCCCACTGGCGGATGAGCTGGTCGTCGCGGAGGAGGCGACAGCACATCATGGCGCGGTGGTCGATGTGGGCGCGGCCGGCGATGAAGGCGTCGAGGGTGAGGTAGAGGTCGGCGAGGGGGATTTCGGTGAGGAAGCCGAGGGAGCCGAGATTGACGGACAGGATGGGGGTGTTGGACTGGGCGAAGACGCGGGCGGCGGAGAGGAGGGTTCCGTCGCCGCCGAGAACGATGACGAGGTCAGGATGGTGGAGGGGCAGCTCGGTGCGGGGGGTGGAGGGGCCGTCGGGGCCGAAGTAGGCGGCGCTTTCGGCGTCGAGGCGGCATTCGTAGTCGTGATGGCCGAGCCAGGCGATGAGATCGGTGAGGATAACAGCCAGTTCAGGCTTCTGGGGCTTCGAGATGATGGCGGCCAGGGGCATTGGGGTTAGTGTAACGGGTTGGAGGGGGCTGGGTTGTGAGTTGGGGGTTGTGAGTTTCGAAGATCAGCCGAAATGGGCGCGCAGGAGGTACTCGTGGTTGCCCTCCATGCCGTGGATGGGGGAGTCGATGATGTCGGTGTGGTGGCCATGAAGGGCCTGGACGGCGTCGTGGACGCGGTCGATGGCGAACTGCCGGGCGGCGGGGTCGCGGACGATTCCGCCCTTGCCGACGGCCTCGCGTCCGGCTTCGAACTGGGGTTTGACGAGGAGGACGGCGCTTCCCTTCCACAGCTCGCCATCCGGTGCGAGGGCGGCGAGGACGGCGGGGAGGACGAGGGTGGAGGAGATAAAGGAGACGTCGAGGGCGAGGAAGGTTGGGGTGGGGATTGGCTCGGTCAGGAGGTCGCCGGGGGGCAGGAGGCGGGCGTTGCAGCGTTCGCGGAGGCTGACGCGGGGGTCGTCGCGGAGCTTCTGGGCGATCTGTCCGTAGCCGGTGTCGATGGCGAGAACGTGGGCGGCTCCATGTTGTAACATGCAGTCGGTGAATCCTCCGGTGGATGCACCGACGTCCAGGCAGGAGGCTCCCTGGAGGTCGATCTGCCAGTGCTTGAGGGCGGCTTCGAGCTTGAGACCACCGCGGCTGACGTAGCGGAGGTCGGATCCGAGGAGCCGCAGACGGGCGGTGGCGGCGACGGGGGTTCCGGGTTTGTCGATGCGCTGATCGTCGACGAGGACGCGACCGGCCAGGATGAGGGCCTGGGCGCGCTCGCGGGATGCGGCAAAGGATTGGTCGACGAGGAGTTTATCGAGACGGATGGATGGGGATTTTGGAGCCTTGCCGGTTTGCATTTCTGTCCTGGGGTTCGTTCCTGGGGTTGCGTGCTGCAGGCCGCTACGCGCGGTAATCGTGTTTTGTTTTCATCTTGTCAAAGACCTACTCAAAGGTTACAGGAGGCAGAGCGTGCGGTATCGCGTACACTGGGCGTTCCCCCCCGAATTCGAGGTGCGAGGTGTGGCAGGATACTTCGGGAACGATGCTGCCGGTAACGAAACTCCGGTGAAGATATTACATAGGCGTTGCAATCTGGATCAGGTGCAGGTGCGTTTGCATGTATAGAGAGACGGGAATGCAGGGAATGCCGGCTGCAGCCACTGAGGACGATACGTCCCTGTTGGCCTTGGTACAACGCGGCGACGAGCAGGCGATGGCAGCTCTGTTCGATCGCTATTCGAAGATCGTGTACTCGGTGGCGCTGAGGGTGCTTCGAGACCCGGCGTCGGCGGAAGACATCCTGCAGGAGATCTTCATGCAGATATGGAGACAGCCTGACAGCTTCATTGCGACACGTGGAAGTCTTGGCGGATGGCTTGCGGTGGTCTCTCGTAATCGATCGATCGATCAACTGCGTCGAAGGAAGCCAATGGACTCTGTCGACGATGTGGCGCTGGCGTCGTCTTACAACCTTGCCGATGAAGCAGAGAGAAATAACATGATGGAGAAGGCCCGGGGGGCCATCCAGCTACTACCGAAAGACCAGAGGAAGACCCTGGAGATGGCTTTTTTTGATGGTTTGACCCATGCGGAGATCGCCGAGATGACAGGAGATCCCCTGGGGACAGTCAAGACACGGATACGCAGCGCATTGTTGACGTTGAGAAAGGCCTTCCAAGCATGAGTGGTATCAAACATATCGATCCGGAAGACCTGGTCTTGTACGCGATGCAGATGTTAAGTCCGGAGGAATCGGCGGCGATTGCGGAGTATCTTGAGCTCCATCCCTCTGCCCGGCAGGAACTGGCGGAGATCCAGGGAGATCTGGCGACGTTTGCCTTGACGACCGAGATGCATGCCGCGCCAGCGCTCGCGAAGACGCGCTTTTTGAAGCAGGTTGGACGGGAGAAGCGGGTACTGCCGGCGCGTCCGGCGAAGAGCTGGTCGAATGCGGTGACGGATGCGACGGGGAATTCCAGCACGGTGGGTTCCGGTGTGGGGAGTTCGTCCGAGGAAGGCTCGGCACCATCGATCGGAGCCTTTCAGCGTGGCGCCAGCGAAGGGACGCTGCTGTCGTTTGAGCAGGAGGCTCCGCGGCGCGGAGTGGCTTCCAAGCTGATTCCCTGGATGGGCTGGGCGGTTGCGGCGGGCCTCGCGGTGGCGACGGTTGGGCTGTACCGGCAGCGGGAGGGATTGAAGGGGACCATCGCCAGGCAGAGGGACGAGGTGGCCAAGGCCACGGAGGGAGAGACACGCGCGCGCGAGGTGCTGGACGAGATGAACGACCAGTCGGCCATGCGGGTGACGCTGACCCGGGCGGGTGCGCTACTGACGCCTACGGGGCGGACGACCTACTCCGCTGAGAAGGGCGTACTGATCTTCGTCGCCAACAACATGGAGCCGGTCGACACCTTCAAGACGTACGAGCTTTGGCTGATTCCTTCCGATGGGCAGGCTCCGATTCCCGCGGGAACGTTTCGACCGGACCCCAAGGGATACGCGAGCATGATCTCAACCAACATGCCCAAGGGCGTGGAGGCGAAGGCGTTCGGAATCACGATCGAGGATCAGGGCGGATCGAAGGAGCCGACGCCTCCGATCCTGATGACCGGAGCTTAGAGTGAAAGTGAAGATTAGCCCTTAACAGCCAGGCACTGATTCCCTGAGAGTGGGATGAATGGTTCTGGCAGGCCGTCAAAGAACTCGTGGAATGCTCTGACAACACCTTCAGAGAGCGGATAGTCATGGGATAGGATGATTCCCCCTTTTTCCAGACGCGGCCAGAACCACTCAAGAGCAGCCAAGGTGCTGGTATAGAGGTCGAGGTCAAGGTGAACAAAGGAAAACCGTAGGTGGTCGAGTCCGGCAGTACTTCCAGGAAACAGACCTGGATGGAATTCAAGCCGATCGGCGTACTCAGCGAGATTTCGCTTCACATCCGGCAAGGAGCCCTTCCACTCACCTGATTTGAAGTTACCTTCGTCGTGCGGAAGTCCCTCGAACGTATCAAAAAGATGCACGTTTTTCTTCGATCCAGAGAGGATGAGCCGTGCTGTACCACCCAGAAAGACCCCGGCCTCTGCAATGTCACCGGGGATTTTTTCGCAGGCGGCGACAGCATGGTATATCTCCGCGCATTCCATTGGCGTGGTGGCCGTATAGGTCTGTCCATAGGCGCGTTGCACTGCGTCGAATACCTTGGCTCGAATTGGGTGCCGGTAGTTGACTACTCCGTAGGAAAACTTAGAGATAGCCCATTGCATGTTGCTCATGAGTCGATTTCGCCATGTTTCCGTCATGCCGGCAATGGTAACAGTGGTGAGTTCGGGATACGCGCAAAAAAGTGGTCATAGCGGCGCTGGCGGCTCGGCGCGGACACGTTTGGCGATTTCTCCGACGATTCCCCTGCTTGCGCGACCGGCTATGGTGATCTGAATCTGCCGGATGGACGGTCGCCGCCATCGTCCATAAGGTATTCCTTTGCGGACACTGAATCGTCGCCTCCCATCGCCTCTCGTCTAGTCTATGATTTGAGGCAATGAGACAGGGCCATCCGGTGCGGATGGCCCTGTTCTTTCGGGTGGGAGTTGATCAGGGCTGGGTGACGCGGACCATCATCCCCTTGCCCTGCAGGTCGACGGTGGTGGTGACGGCGTCGGTGTCGGTGCGGATGATGGTCATGGTGGTATTGTCCCTGGAGGTGACGTAGACCTTGCCCGTGGGGGTTCCTGCGGTGGCGGCGAGGAAGCCGGGATGGCCGGTGACGGGGATGGTTGCGGTGACGATGTTGGAATCCAGGTTGATCACCGACACGGTACACCCGGTGGAGACTCCGGCGACGGGAACGGTGGCACAGGGCAGGCTGGGATCGCCGCCGTTGGCGACGTAGGCGCGGGTGCCGTCGGACAGAACAGCGACGACGACTGGATTGACGCCGACCGGGACGTTGGCCAGGACGGTGCCGAAGCCGGTTGCGTCCACGGGGTTGGTCGTGTCGCAGTTGGGGTTGGTGGGCAGCGCCGCGGCCGAGCAGAGGGGGATACTGATGATGGAAACGGAGCCGACGGTCGTTCCCGTGCCGGCGTTGGCGACGACGAGCTCGGAGCGGGTGGGCGCGAGATCGGCCCAGATGGGGGCGTTGCCGACTGCGATGGTTCCCGTGCCGGTGCTGCCTGTGAAGGTGTCGAGGGCATTGGTCTGAGCGTTGATGACTGAGACGGTATTCGAGCCCTTGTTCATGATGAAGGCGCGCTTGAAGTCGGAGGTCATGACGCCGTAGACGGGGGTGACCCCGACCGCGATGGTGGAGGTGACTGTATTGGAGGCGACGTCGATAGCGGCTGCCTGACCGATGCTGCCGCTGGCTCCCTGGCTGAGGGCATAGAGGCGCTGCGCGCTGGCGGCTCCAACGACGTAAACGGCGTTTGTTCCCACGGAGAGTTCCTGCTTGAGCGCCGGGGGGGTGCCGGAGAACTGGCCGATGGAGTTGCGGCCGGGCTCGGTTACGTAGACGTAGGATCCCTGGGGAAAGATGCTGACCGGGGCGGCTCCGGGCAGAAGTGTGCTCTCGTTGACCTGGCTGGAGATCAGCTGGTTCGAGACGTCGAAGGAGGTGAGACTTCCGTCGCCATTGAGGGTATAGCCGTTATTCCCGCCGGAATCGAGCACGAAGTAGTACGGTGCGGGTCCGATGTTGGCGGTGATGAGGACGGTGTCTCCGGAGAAGTCGACCAGGGTGAGCAGGCCGGGCGTGGTTGCGCCGGTGCTGGAGACCGCGGCGGCGTACTTCTGCGGCTGACCGGCTGGCCCGACCGGGTTGATCGCCGTAACGACGGGCCGGTAGGTATTTCCACAGCCCACCAGGGTTGCAACGGCGAGCGCCGCGGCGGGTGTGCGAAGGCGGCTGAGGACGGAGCGGAGCTGAGAGCGCCGAAGGCCTGGAAAGGTCGGGTAGGAGGTGCTGCCAGACTCGGTAAGGTGGGCGGAACCCGCCTGGGTGCGGGCTGGGGTGTGAACTGACGTGCTTTCGGCTGGCTGCAAAACTGCTCCCACGGTGTGGCTTGTATTGGGGTTCTTTGGGCTCACAGACTTCGGTATGGTCTGATGTAATTTCAAAGCTCGATTGTAAATCACCAAGGGGGCAGGGGCCGGATGATGGAGGAGGAAATGGCGGACAGCGGGGTGCGGGGCTCATCCGACGGTGATCTGGAGGCGGCTTCACAGAGTGGCGCTGGTGCGCGCGTCTGGCGGAAGGCGATTCCCGAGGAGCGGGACCGGTTGCAGTCCGACGTTCTGGTTCTGGGCGTGGGCATTCTGCTCTCGATGTACCTTGGACTCCGAATCATGGTTCTGGTTGGCATCTCGATGCCGCCGACGTGGTTTTTCTGGTCGTGTGGGGCAAGTTTCGCGTTTGCGGCATTGGTGTGGGCGTTGAAGGGCAGTACGCTGCCCGGCGCGCTGCTGGGCGGGTTGATCTGCCTGAAGATGCTGATGCAGATGATGAGACCGGCCCGCTGGACCCAGACGGCCCTCCCCGAGCTGATTGCCGTATTTGTGCTGACGTACCTGGCGACGCGTTTCCGGCGTGCGAGGAAGGAGCGGATGGGGATCGCCGAGGCACGCAGGGGGCGGAGGGCGGCACAGGTGGCGGCCAATCTTGGCGCGGCGGCGTTTTACGCTTCGTCGCCCGAGACGGCCGTCTTTGCAGCGGCGTTCGCCGCGCTGGCGGAGGCGGCTGCAGACACGATCTCATCCGAGATGGGACAGGCGCTGGGCGGACCGACGGTGCTGATTACGACCGGCGAGCGGGTACCAGCGGGTACCGATGGGGGAATCAGTATCGCGGGGACGGCGTGCGGGGTTGCGGCGGCCGCGATCATCGCGGGGATGGCGGTCCTGCTGAATGCGGTCGATGGGCGGGCGGGACTGGCGGTATTTGTGATGGGTTGCGTGGGTCTGCTCTTCGACAGCCTGCTGGGCGCGACGGTGGAGCGCAGGGGCTGGGTGGGGAACGACTGGGTGAACCTGCTGTCGACGTGGGCGACGGCCTGGCTGACGATCAGGGTGGTGGGGATGATCGAGCCGCCGATGCCGTTCTGGTAGCGGCTAGTTCTCGGATCTTCCAGCCAGCCAGCGGCGCATCCAGCTTGCGTCCAGGTGCAGG
>JAMFSC010000008.1 GCA_026225095.1 bacterium | reverse complement strand
GCGTCCCCGTGCTCGCCGTCCCCACCTCCGTCGGCTACGGAGCCTCCTTCGCCGGAGCCGCCGCCCACCTCGGCATGCTCAACTCCTGCTCCCCCAACGTCTCCGTCGTCAACATCGACAACGGCTTCGGCGCAGCCTACACCGCAACCCTCATCGCCCGCGCCTCCTGTCGCGCCCGCAACGAGGCGGCAGCGGCCCTCTAGCCCATTCGGCCCAACCATCGGATCCCTCATGCCTGTAGAGCAGATTGCCTGTTGGTATGAAGTTGGGTGCCCGACCGCCACAGCACCGGGCTACCGACTCTATACCATGACGCAATCCTCGTTACGAGAACTGCCGCGCACGCTCCACGCGAGGTGGTGCGAACCGGCTGTCCGTAGCCTCCAGGATGCTCACATACCGCAGACAAAGCAACAGCGGAAGGCACCCGAAGATCGCGAAGCTGCAGTCGATCATCTGCCAGTAGATGGGAATGCCCCGCAGCGACCCCGCAATCAGCGCCAGAGGGATCACCCCCGCGCACCCGATCAGCCCAAAGGTAAACACCCACCGATTCCTCACCGGATCACGCAGCGGCCCCACAAACGCCACCGCAATCACCAGATGCGCGAACGCCAGCCAGTCCGTCCCATAGGCCAGGAACGGATATCGCTGCGCGCTCCACTCCAGCCCTTCCTGCACGCGAAGCAGCCACCCAAACATTCCGGGCACACGGTTCGGTAGCCCAAGGCTCACCGCCCAGCTCACCAGCAGCTTCATCTCATGAACGAGCGGAAATGCCGTGATCCCGCTCAAAGCCAGGCCTGCGATGAAGATCAGCAGCCAGACGCGGACCTGCCACAAGAGAGCAGCTTTCTCTGTGCGCCCCATCTCCCCACGAACAAACGTTGATGCCCCGAAGTTTTCTTCCGTCATTCTGGCCACCCTCCAAGCATAGCGGAATCCTTCCCCCCTTTCGCTGCACGCGACCCATCTCACGGGCAACGCCGCCCTCCTGCCCGCAAAGTCACTGTGGTCTTCAGGGCTGTAGGCCCGCACTACGCCAGCCCAGGCTGAAGGTCTGGGTTTCGAATCGCAAAAGGATCGAGGGCTGAAGGACCGATCTATAAGGAGCGCAGCCGCACCTCCGGGAGACCGCTATAGGGAATCTCTGATCAAGTCGGCCATGTTGACTCCCGGACAGCGCAAGGCTGTCCGATAATCGAAGCCGCAACATACCACTTTCGTACAGAGCGGTTTCTATCCAGTTTTTCCAGACAACGGCCCACGTTCTGCGGTCGAAACGTCTCTGGTGAAAACCTTGGCAATTCAGAGACCGCAGCCCATAACCCCTTTAGAAAACCACGATTACGGCGACGGACCAAAATGGGGCAAAAACAGACCACTTGATGGGGAGTATTCTATCAAGTGGTCCTACCTCTCGTCTCGTCGACGAGCTAATACCAAAGCACATTCCTGTCCTTCAAAGGTGAGGGTTTCACATCCTTACTGATTCACGCCGCTAGCCAGAAATCCCCCATCCACCACCAGGATCTCCCCCGTCACGAACGTGGAAGCATCGCTCGCCAGGTAGATCGCCGCCCCTACAAGCTCCTCCGTTTTGCCAAACCGCCCCATCGGAGTCCGCATCCGCAGCTCCTTGCCCCGCTCACTTTTATCCAGCAACTCCGCATTCAGAGCCGTCCGAAACACCCCCGGCGCAATCGCATTCACGGTCACCCCCTGCGAGCTCCACTCCACCGCCAGCGACTTCGTCAGCGCCCCCACCGCGGCCTTTGAGGCCGCATAGGCCGTCACTTCCTTCAAGCTCACAAACGTATTTAGCGAAGCAATATTGATGATCCTCCCATAGCCCCGCCCGAGCATATGCCGCCCAAAGATCTGGCAGGCCCGCAGCGTCCCCGTCACATTCGTGTCCATAATGTCGTCCCAAAGATCCTCAGGGAAATCGACCGTCGGAGCCCGCTTGATCTTACCCGCGCAGTTGATCAGAATATCCACCTGCTTGAACTCCGTCAGCGTCCCCTCCAGCAGCCTCTCGAGCGAAGCCCGATCTCCCACGTCCGACGTCAGCCGCAGCGACCTCCGCCCCTTCGCCTCGATCGCGCTCGCCGTCTCATCGACCTGCTCCTGCCGCCGCGAGCTCGCAACGACATCGGCTCCCGCCTCCGCCAGGCCGACCGCCATCGCCAGGCCGATCCCCGAAGTCCCGCCCACCACCACCGCAACCTTACCGCTCAGATCAAACAACGAATGCCCCATCCTGAAATCTCCTTGAAATCCATCCCGCGCAACCATCTCGTCAAGCCTACGCCGAAGCCGCGCCAGCCGCCTTCACCTTCTCCACAATCTCATCCACTACTACTTCGGGAGCCCGGTCATTCACCACCCGAATCCCATCCTTCGGCGTCTCCAGCGTGGCAAACTGGCTATCCAGCAGCTTCGGATTCATGAACTCATGATGCCGCGCCGACATCCGCTCCGCGAACAACTCCTTCGAGCCATCCAGCAGCACAAACGTCACCGCCCCCTCCGGCATCCCGCCCGCAAGCGTCTCCCGATACCTCTCCTTCAGCGCCGAGCAAGCCAGCACCCCGCGCCCCGGCCCATCGAACCATCCCCGCAGAACCCCGTTCAACGTCTCCAGCCACGGCTGCCGGTCGTCGTCATTCAAAGCCTGTCCCGAAGCCATTTTCTCCTTGTTGGCCTTCGGGTGATAGTCATCCGCATCCGCAAACGTAGCCCCCAGCCGCTCGGCCAGCAGCGTACCGATCGTCGTCTTCCCCGACCCGCTCACACCCATCAATACAACGATCATCGTCTGCCTTGTCATTCCCGAAGAGAATCCGCTGCGGCCCTGGAGAAAGCGGCTAGCCGACCCGCCGCTTCCACTCGATTAAAGCCCCAGAAACACCGGCTTGATATGCCGCTCAAAGAGGTTCGTGGTCACATTCCGAGCCACGCTCTCCTCATTCTCCTCAAGCGCCTTCAGGTACCGATCGCCCATCTTCGCCGCCACCTTGAATCCCACATGCAGCAACTGCCGGAAGCTCTGGTTATAGGCCTTGTTCGATTGGTCATGCCGCAGCGCATCCGTAAACTGCTCGCTCGTCCAACCATTCACCTCTTCCGGAGACGGCAGAGCCTTCGGATCGATATGGATCACTGCCGCATACGGCGCGCAAAGCTCAGCCGAGTGCGCAAACGCCTCCGAGTAAACCTCCTTGGCGATCTCCAGCCCCGACCCGCCAGCCTCCGCCAACCCAATCAGTTCTTCAAGCCAGGTCGTCCCGGCCGTCTTCAGATGCACCCCGGCCCCGAACTTCTTTACCCCATCATGAATCGCCTTGTAGATAGAAAACTTGTCCGACCCCGAGTGCACGCTCAACTTCAGATTCGCCGGCAGCCCATACTGCTTGATCGCATAGGCAATCGCCGCCAGGTCCTCTTCAAACTCCTTCGTGAACTGCGCCACATCTCCCACATAGTCCACACCTTTGTTGAACCGTCCCGTGAACTTCGGAGCGATCGTCTGGATCGGAATCTTCTCATCCGCGATCGCCGCCAGGATAATCAGCAGCTCCACCGGCGTCTGCGGGTAGTCCGTCTCATCCATCGACACCTCGGGAACAAACCGACCCGCGCCCTTGAACTCCAGCAGATGCAGATAGATCTTCCCCGCATCCTGTACAGCCGCCAGGAACTTGTTCGCCACACCCTTCACGAACTCCATATCCGTCTTGAACGGAGCATCGATCCCCGGAATCGACACCTCACCCACCAGCTCCGGATGCCGATGCACAAACGCCGTAACATCCTCCGCATCCGCCGGCTGACCGATCATGTCCGCCACATCCAGCGTAAAGAAGTCGCACGGCTCCATGAACCGCTCCACCGTCTTCAGATTGATATGGTCGGCATCCAGAAAATAAGCCTTCGTCCAACCCAGCGCCTTCACCGCCGCATCCGCCGCCAGCCGAGTCTGCTTCGGCTCCGATCCAATAATCATGTGCTCGCGGTTCGACTTGTTCCACACCGGCACCACCTCCACCCCGGCATCCTGCGCCAGAATGCAGGCCGCCAGTTGAGCCTTCGCCTGATGCGCAAACCGGTCACCCACACCAACCGAAAACTTCGGAAGTACGTATCCATCACTCATAAACGCTCCATTGCCTCACGCGACACCCGGGCCGCAAAAATTGGTTCTACCACTTCAAGTCCGCCCCCAAGTATACCCACACCCAACAACCACCCGCAAATAACCACCACCCATCCCCCCGTTTTATCGCCTGTCATTCCCGAAGAGAATCTGCGGTCGCCGTCGCGCTACAGCAAGTCGTCCGAAAGCCGGAAGATCTCCTGCCCAAACACGACCAGATCGCCATCCGGAGCCATCACCATGAACTCCCGCTGCCCATACCGCTGGTCGACCGGACCATGCCAACGCACCCCCGCCGCCTCACACTTCGGCTTCACCTCCGCCACCACCTCCGCCACGTCTTCCACATCGATGTAGTACCGAAACGCCCGAGTCCCCGGCCCGGGCTCCTCCCCTGGCGTGGTCGAGGCCTTCATGATCCGCACCGCCGCCGCCGCCCGCTGGACATACGCGTAGGTCGGCCCATGAATCCACACCTTGAACCCAAGAAGATCGCGAAAGAACGCCACCGCTCCATCCAAATCCGCAATGTGCATAAACGGCGTAATCCGTACGAAGTTCCCCACACCCGCCTCCCGAAGCGATCTCTAGTCCTTGAACCGCCCCCGATAAGCCCAAAGCCCCAGCCCGGGATTCGACACGAAGAAGATCTCCTCACCATCCACCACATTCCATCCGTCCTTCAGCGTGTTGACATCATACTTCGCCGAATACTCCGCCAGATCCCCATACTCATAGTGAGCCCCGACGATCTCCTCCCGCGTCAGCCCCCCCGGACAGTACCGTATCCGAAACCGCCCCTCGCTCGATCCATGAATCAGGTGCGCAGCTGCGCTCAGATTCCCCGCCAGCGCCGCATCCACCTTCACCGCCTCGAGCGTCGCCGGGGTCCCACAGTATCCATACTTCCGGATCAGTCCATCGATCGCCTTATCCTCGCCAAACTCATGCACCCCGGGAGCGAGCACAATCAACTCCGCGTCATCCGCCAACGCCATTCGCGTCCTGTAAACGCTCTTGTTCCCAAGCCACGTCGACTTGAACTCATGCGGATCGAGATAAACAACAGCCTTCTTGATCTCCCGATCCATCATCAAAAAGTTGCACTCCAGACTCAGCTTCGCGGCCAGCTCAAAACACTCCGTATCGTCCCCGATATACATCCCACGGATCACCAGCTTGCCCGCCGCATTCTTGTTCACCACTGTCTGCACATAGACAATCTGCGGAAGCTCCGAGGTAAAGTGTTCACTCGCATAGTTCAGCACCCGCCGCACCGGAGTATCGGCCCTCCCCATCATCCGCTCCATCCCATACACCGCCCCCAGGAAGTGCGAACGATGAATTCCCATCACCCCACCCGTACCGACAAAGATATTCTTCGACCCATTCGCCATCCCGACGACTTCATGCGGAACCACCTGCCCGATCGAAACAATCAGGTCATGTCCCCCGTTCCGCAGCAGCTTGTTTACCTGCGCCGGCCAGGGATAATCAAGCTTTCCCTCGGAAACCTCCAGCATGAACTCCCCCGGAACCTCCCCCAGCGTCACGATATCGTTCCGCCAGTCATGCACCCGGAAGAGCCCGCGCGGCGTAGCCCCGAACATCGTCGCGATCTCCCCATCGGACATCGCCTTATGGGTTCCCAACGCCGGCAGCACATCCACCAGCCGCTCCCCAAAATACTCCCAGCAATACTCCGTCAAAACCCCACTCTGCGAGTGCATCCGCGTAAAGTCCGGAGGCACCGCCAACACCCGCTTCCGCTCCCCCAGCTTCCCCAGCGCCTCAAACAACCCCGCCTTCACCTCAGCCGAAGACATCTCCGTCGTCGCCGAACCCGCGCTAAAAAATAAGCTCATAGGAGCATCATTTTACGCCTGCCGACGTTTGGAGCAGAATCAGCCTCGGGTGTAGCGGGGTTGCTTCTCTATCTGTCATTCCTGCGGTGAATCCGCGTTTGTTTTCCTCCTCACCAGCACCAATCCGCCTTAAGAAAGGGGATTTATACACCTCACTCCCACGGCTGATACGATCGGCCGTAAAAGGAGATCTATATAATCGCGAAACGTTACATATTGATTCCAAACGCACATAACTGTTTTAGGACGATAGGAGAGACATGCACCGGCGGATCAAGATGGTGGCATTGTTTTTGGCAGCTTTCACAGCGAGCGCAACCGCGCAGACGGTCCACTTCAGTGGAGTCCAAAGCATCGTTGGATCGAGCGGCCAGTTTGAACCTGGCGGAGTTGCGGTGGACGCGAGTGGAAACGTCTATATCAGCGATGAGGGCAACGGTGCAGTCTACAAGGAGACACTGTCGACCAGTGGAATCTATGTCCAAAGTACGATCGCTAGCGGCCTGAATTACCCAACTGCAGTTGCCGTCGACGGAAGCGGTAACGTCTATATTGTGGAGTTCCAAGGAAACAATTCGGTGTTGAAAGAGTCTCTTTCGGGAGGCCATTATACGCAAAGCACGATTGCCAGTGGATTGAACGGGCCATCGGGAGTAGCCGTGGATGGGAGCGGTAACGTCTATATTTCAGACACAGTCAATGGGAGAGTTTTGGAGGAGACCCCGTCACCGGGTGGTTATACGCAGATCATCGTAGCAAGTGGGTCCATTTACCCACGGGGGATTGCGGTGGATGGAAGTAGTAATGTCTATTTCGTCGATGGATTCTCTTCGGCGGTACTGAAGGAAACCCCTTCAAACGGACGTTTCACTCAAAGCGCACTCTTCACCGTTCCCACGTTCACCAGTGAGGGTGCATTAGCTGTGGATTCCAGCGGCAACCTTTATCTCACCACTCCAATTTCAGGTACACACAGCCCCGTATTCAAGGAAACACTTTCAGGGGGACTCTATACCAGGAGTGAGATCGGCAGTAACCTGAATTTCCCTAATGCTGTTGCAGTGGATGGAAGCGGCAATGTTTATATCAGCGATGCCTTAAATGATCGTGTCTTGAAAGAGATGCCCTCGGGAGGGAACTTCGGCACCGTGAATGTTGGCAGCCCAAGCACCAGGATGACCTGGATCTTTGCCTTCGATGCGGCTGGCACCATCGGTACGCCAGTTGTCTTGACAGGATCCTCAACTGGACTGGACTTTTCTGACGCGGGAACCGGAAGCTGCACCACCAATGGAACCTCCTATGAATACAACGTCGGCGACACCTGCACGGTGGATGTTGTCTTCACACCGACGACAGCAGGAACTCGCAATGGCACCGTAGAACTTGTGGATCATTCAGGGAAAGTCATCGCATCAGGTTCCGCACAGGGCCTGGGGCTGGCCAGTGGGACTACTCTTGATTTCGCAATCACATCGCCAGGCAGTGGAACACCCTCTGTCACTGCCACTGCAGGTGGGCAGGCAGTTTATCCATTCATCATTTCACCGACCGGCAGTACGGGAATGTCTGGAGTAATCAGCTTGAGCGTGACCGGACTGCCTGCGGGAGCAACTGCTGTCTTCTCGCCGTCCACGCTATCGGTTGGCACTGGAGCAACAAATGTAATCCTGCTGGTTACCCTGCCGACTCAATCGGCGGCGCAACCACTCAACCGGCCATTCAACAGGGGCGCGTTGCCGGGGGCGCTGGCGCTGATTTTGCTCCCCTTTGCAGGTAAATGGCGCAAAACCGCGAGATGCTTGAATGGCATGTCTTGGATAGTCACGCTTGGCCTATGCAGCGTGGCCATCGTTGCTGGTTTGACGGGGTGCGGCGGTAGCAGCACCTCAAGTTCCTCAGTGCAAAACTACACTTTAACCATCACCGCAACCTCCGGCTCTCTGTCGCATACTACTACTGCCGCCCTTATCGTGAAGTAGCCGTAGCGAGTGTCGCAGGTCTGAAAATCAATAGGGCTGTATGCCCCCAGGTCCGTGCAGAAGACCTGGGGGCATATAAATTTGAATGACAACCATTAGGGAGACTCTGCACAAGTTTTGCGACTCCGCTGTGGTTGATTAATCGGATAGCTGCGAGGTGATTGCGGATGAAGCAGGTGAGTCTGGCGAGTCAGTCTGTGTTTGAGAAGTATGGCAGGAAGAGCCGGGGGGCTGTTTCTCGATGAGATGGAGCAGATTGTTCCGTGGGCCGAGTTGCTGGCTCTGGTAGAACCGCATTACGCGAAGGCTGGCAAGGGACGGCATCCGGTGGGGTTGTAGTTCATGCCCAGGACTTATTTCCTGCAGCAATCGCAGACGGCGGGGCAGACACCCCCTCGTAACACCTCACTCCCGGCCGACGATGCGTTCGTTGACCCCCTTGCAAAACAGGCAGACCATAAATCTATGCCCCTCCCGATCCAACTCGACGACGACGTAGCCAGCCTGATCGCCGCGGCGAATGAGGACGGCGAACCGCTCCAGCAAAGAGCCAAACATCTACTACGCGACCTCCTCTCAGGACAAAGCCGACGGAGAGTCCCCTCAAGCCATTCGTCATACGACCGATCGAACTCAACATCCCCGAAGAGCGGAGACACCTCTCCGCGAGTGCTCTGCTCGAAAAGCTGGATGAGTTAGACGGACGATCTCGAACCATCGATCACGTGTAGATTAGCGAATTCATATCCTGACTTATGGCGTCCCCTTGACCTCGAGACGCATATGGGTCGTCGCGGGGTAGATGACATCGACCTCGGCGATACCGGCTTCGAGCGCAAATCGCTTTGCATCGGAGTCGACGTCGATGTGCGGGCCCGGTAGATCCCAGACCTTCGCCGCAACCTTCGCTGGCACAAGTCCCTTCGCGCGCAGCCGAAGACGCACGGTCCCCTTTCAGGCCGTGCTGATCGGCAGAGGCATCGACCGGGGGTGATTTCACGACGAGCACCGAGCCGATAGGGCCCGCGGGAGTACGCCATTGCAACGTAGCCGGATGAAACTGGGTGGCTCCGCCGAAGTCCTTGGTGAGCCCGGTCACCTCGCCGCCCAGCAGCATATCTTCGTCAGCAACCGAGATCCCGCTCCCGCTGAGAAGGCAAGCTACGAAGAGCTCGGAAGCGGCGACACGCATCCTGCCTACGGCGTGATCGCCTACGTACCCAGCCTGGACGGAGAGGGTTCAACACTTCTCGTAGGTGGAACCAGCAAGGCCGGTACCGAAGCCGCCGCGGAGTTCCTCTTCAACAACAGCTTCGCCGTCTTCCTGCATTCCATCGACTCCAACAACGCGCTTCCCTACTTCGAGATTCTTCTCTCAACGGAGAACCTCAACGGCTACTCCCAGCACGGGACCATCGTCTGCTTCCACCGGATCCAGACTGACGCGTCGCCACAAGGTGACTCTGGAAGATGATGAGATAGGGAGCCCTTTTCGCAAGCTTCTTTAGTCTCAGGCCATGATCGACAATCGACCTAAAGAGCAATCACACCATCTGGAAAGTTGCCCAGATCAGGGAAGACCGAGGATACCTGACTGGAAGCGAGCCCCATCCACGTGCCGATTGCGCCCGTCATCTGGCTCACAGAAAGACTCGGAATCCACGTTCCATATCCGTTTAAATCCATAGCCCCCCCCAGATCCAGATCGGGATATGTCCCGATGATTCTCCCCCCCGAGATGCCTCCACCGAGGATCAGCTGATGGCTTCCCCATGCGTGGTCAGAGCCAGCCACCGTATTCGCGAGCATCGTTCGATTGAAGTCGGAGTGGGTGCAAATCAACACCTGGTCCTGCAGCCCCATCTCTTGCAATGCCGACATCATCGCGCCCAGTCCCAGGTCCAGTTCAGTCAGATAGGAATTCTGGACAGCCAATTGCGCAGCATGTGTATCGTAAGATCCCTGTTGAGCATAAAAGATCTGCCGGGATGCTCCGATGACAGAGCGCCCGTTGATGATCGAAGCGATGGATCGCATCGCCTGGCCAAAAGACCCGTTCGGAAACACAGTATTCAGCGGCACTCCGGAAGCTTGCGCTTGAGCGATCAAGGTTTGCTGCTGGATTGATTGAACACGAAGGGCAGCCGCCGCCGCCACGATCCGGTTCTGCGACTGTCGGTCACTTGAAGCGATGGCAAGCATCGCATCCTGCATCCCGGTAGGGAACGCCGATGTTTGACCACCCACTCCCGAGACCGAGATTGCCTGAACCGATCGCCCCACGGTGAAGATGCTCTGACCACCGCTATCGAACAGCGGAGGGAGAGTACCCGATTGGGATACAAAAAGATCTGCCATTCTGCCTCCCCAGCCAGTGCTCGGAAGGGCCTCCGTGCTGGAGCTTTCCCACTGGTTCACCCCGGCTGGATGAGATAGCAAGGCTTGTGGCACGAGGCTCGCATTGGCCCGCAGCTGCGACTTTGTAACCGGACGCGCCAGTGGGCCGACGTTTGCTACCACCGCGGCGCGACCGCTGTTGTAGAAGGATGAAACGTTCCTCAGTGCCGGGTGGAGACCGAAGGACTGCGCCCCACCACCTGAATTCAATACATTGCATGCCGAGATCGGAATCGCCAATGAGCTGCGAAGCGCGGCGTACTGCGCATACGATGCAGCACTCAGGGGAATGAGCATATTGTTCGCATCATTGCCTCCTCCGAGCGTGACGAGTATGACCGCACGGTACCCATTCGTGACATCTGCAAATGCTTTGACGCACAGCGCATCCTGCCACAAGGGAGCTGTCATCGCAGCAACTCCCATCCGTCCCGCTAACTTCGTAAACGCGCGCCTCGATAGCATGTGCATCCCCTATTGTGAAACGTCGTTCGATTCCGCATCCAGAGCCAGAAATAACGCGACCTTCAACTGATACTGAACGTCAAACGGATTGAGTGTTGCACAGTAGTCCGTGATGGCCGTCATCTCCTGCTGGGACATATTGCCGTGATAAAGCACGTGGTTGAGCGCATCTACCATCGCGGGGACTGTTGTGAAGTGCTGGAAGAGCCATGAATTCGGAACGTAATTATTCGTGAACCCGGCCATCGAGCTTTTCACAATTGCCCAGGCGACCTGACTCTTCAGTGAAGTAGATAGATTATTCATGAGCCCAAATTCAGGGCTGCTGACGGTCGTTCCTGGAATCATCGTTGAAGGAGAGAAGAAGCCGAAGACCGTGGGAGCATTCCACAGTGCCTCACCAAGACTCGAACCAAGATAATTCGGCTGATCGTCTGACCCGACGGTATTCAACACGCTCATGATGTGGAGTTGCCACAAGACTGGCTCTTTTAGAAAGCCGTCGCTGGCAGACGGATAGGTATCGCCCAGCCTGGCTTCGGGATCGAGAAGAATCGCACGCACAACAGCGGTCATATCTCCTCGTACCCCTGAACCATTGTCTTTGAACACGGTCGACACCCTTTGGATATAACCCGGCGTGGGGTTGCTGGTAACCAGTCTCTGTATCAGCAATCGAGCGAGGAACGGAGGAAGATTCGGATGGTTGAAGATGACGTCCAATGCCATGGAGCGGTCTTGGGTCGCCGTCTGGTTTGGCGGGAAGAACACCGTGCCGAAGAGAAGCTTCGCATTGTGATCATGCCGGGCTTCGAACGTCGTAAGAGGCTGCGACCAATCGATGCCCCATGCGACATCTGCTTGATTGACAGGGCTTGGATAGGTCCAGCCTGTCAGTGCCCTGGTCAAGTCGATCACCGTGCTCTGGTCATAGGTGGGCAGAAGATTCCCCTGCCCGTCGGTCTGGAACGACCCATCGTCGTTGAGCAGGAATGGCCCCAGGCTGAACAACTGCATGAGCTCCCTGGCAAAATTCTGGTTCGGCTGCACGAGCGTATTCACAGAGGCGGAATTATTTGCGAGATTGAGATAGTCTCCGAGGTTCGGACTCGCAGTGATATCGGTCAGGAGTTGGCGGAAGTTTCCGGAACAATCCGTTTCCAGCATTCGTTCGAAGAACGTCGACGATGGATCGAAGTTCTGACCGTGAGGAACGATGAACGATTGCAGCGCAAACGAAAGCCGCTGACGGAGAAGGCTATTGCCTGCTGCGGCTCCATGAAGAAACTGCGTCATTCCCGAAGCAGAAAGACTGAACGATAGCGCTGGCTGCTGAAATTGTTGAGTGATCCATCCGTCGAAGCCCAGCTGCTGGATGTTCATGACAACGTCGGGCCTGGGGCCGAATGCGGCCTGGTTGGCGAACCGCGAAGCAGCATCGAACGTAACAGCGGTCTGCTGTATGGGCACCGAGAGCGCCGCGATCGGCTGCAATCCATCTCCCCCCGCCACCTGGACAATGACAGATCCAGCCGTCCAGGGTGGTAGAAAGCCGGTTGCAGTAATGCTCGATGCGGAGTTGACCGTAGTGACGAGCGGCGCTCCCGATATCGAAACCACGTCGCCCGTCGAGAATTGCGAACCAGAGATGGACAGTGTGATCGGTCCTCCGGAAAGGATGGCGGGCAGCACCTGGATTGAGGGGAACCTGGCAAGAAGAGCAATCGCGTTGCTGGGCGATCCGATTGAACCAGGTGGGATGACGGTGATGTCGAGACTGACATTCAGCGGATTCGAGAGGACAACCGTACCCGACAGGTGAGAGCTGTCGACATAGGTCGTTCGAACGGGAACCGCGTTGACCCCAATCGCTGAACCCGGTGTAAACCCAATTCCCGTCACAGTGATATTGGTCGACAGGCTGGTGAGCACACTTGGGGCCACTGCCTGGACGATAACACTTGAAGGCAGGATGGCGATTGGAACGAGATAGATCTGCGTCCCCGCAATATAGCCAACCTGGACCGTGCTGGGCGCCGGCACGGCAGAGGGAGCCTGAAACAGACCCAACGCGGTGATGGTTCCGTTCGATGCCCCGCCAATCACCACCCACGTGCCACCGGTGGCCTGATTGCCCTGCTGCATAGCCACCATCTGATCCGTACCACTGATCTCGACCGACGGCTGAGCGGCCTGGACGGTTATGGTCGTCGTCGCGATCGGAACAATCGTGAGGCTCGCGGTCCCGCTTTGACCCCCCAGGATATATTCGATCGTCACAGTATTGGGATTCGGAATGGAGGAGGGAGCACTATACAAACCGCTTGCATCGATCGAGCCATTCGAAGCACCTCCGATCACAGACCACTGACCACCGGTGAGCGGCGCATTCTGTTGCATCGCAGTCAATTGATCGGTACCGAGCACAGCAACTGCCGGCGTTGCCCCCTGTACAGTGATCGGCGAACCTGGCGCAGGCGTGGCAACAACCGTAAAGTAAACCATGTAGCTCTGCCCTGTATAGAGGTACTGCACAGTCACCGTACTGGGGCTCGGAACAGTTGTAGGTGCCGTATACATCCCACTGGCCGTAATCGTGCCGTTGGTTCCGCCCCCAACCACACTCCACGCTCCTCCGGTCAGGACGGTGCCCTGCTGAACCGCTGTGAATTGGTTGGTCGCACCAGTCTGAACAGTCTGAACAGTCTGCAGTATTACGGGCAATCCCGACGAGGAGCTCAAACTGACAGGTGCAATCCCCGATCCGCACCCGGTCGCGGCCAGCACTACCAGGAAAGCGAGTGCTGCGATCACTCGACGCCTCACAACGTACGACACCGAGCAATTCTCAACACGTGGCCCCACTGCATGCATGATGCGTACTCCCTACCCCGGTTCATCGTCAGAGATTTGGCCGGTCGATAGCCTTGACGATGCGGTGCCGGGCTTAATCGCTTTACGCATGCCTCAAATTGGGCCAAATACAACTCTCAGGCTCATGGTCGAAGCCGCGGTCCACAGCCGCAGCTTGATCGTATTGAATCAGGCACCTACGCCCAGCAAGAACATATATTGCGCAAGAGATGGACCGGGGAGGCTACTGATGAGGCGGGGAAATTCGGTAGAGTCTCAACGATCCGCGAGAGTCTTAGGCGATGACTCACGCAGGGTTAGAGAAAATTTCTCGCGCTTGGACGTCCCTGGAGAATGAAACCAGATCACTCATCTGCCCGCTCTCAGTTTCACTTCGGGCCAATGAGTGACGACGTCCCACGCAGTGGGATTGTTGCCCGCGTCTCCTGAAGAGCAACGGAGGTTCGGCCGGCCGAAAGGTGAAGCGCTTGAATCTGCCTGCTGCCATGTGAAGTGCGTGCGTCGCCCACGAGAGACAACCCGCGCAACGCCACTTCCGTCACCTCCGAAGCATCGATCTCAAGCGCAAGATGGCCTCTCTGATCCCGCTTAAATTGCATGTCCACCGGATGGTCAAACGTGATTGCCTCTCCTCCTCCAACGCTCTCATACTCGTAGCCATTCAGAAGAAGCGCTCCGTCTGTCCACGAGGCTAAGATCGATCCCTGACCCAGCGTTC
>JAMFSC010000069.1 GCA_026225095.1 bacterium | reverse complement strand
TGCTGGAGATGATGCCGAGCGCGCAGTGGCCGGCGCTGGCGGAGGGTCGGATCGACATCGGCTTCACACGGCGGATTGAGCCGCCCTTCACCGATGTGTTGCGCTGGGAGACGGTGCGGCAGGACCCAGTGGTCGCGGTGCTGCCGCGCGATCATCGCCTGGCGCCGGGGCCGGTCGATCTGCGGGATCTGTCGCGGGAGGAGTTTGTGCTTTCGTCACGCGAGACCTCTCCGGCGCTCTTCGACAAGATCATCGAGCTCTGCTCGGAGGCGGGATTTTCGCCACGGGTGGCTGCGTTTTCGACGGTGTGGTCGAGCGTGGTGCTTCTGGTAGAGGCCGGGGTAGGGATCTCGCTGCTGCCGCTGAACCTGCAGCAGGATATTTCGAACGACCTCGTCTTCTGCCCGCTGACTGCGCCGAATGCCAGTATCGAACTGATTATGGCGTGGCCCGCGCTGCGGGAGACTCCGCTGCTTGCAAGCCTGCGGCGGCTGATCCGCGATGCCCAGCCGCAGATTTGAACCGGCAGGAAGCTGGCCCGACATTACACTCAGACGAGACCGGTCGCGCAGGCCGATGCTCTCCGGAGATGCTGCATGGCTGTTCGGCTCAAAGACATTGCCCGTGACCTTGGCGTCTCTACTGTGACTGTTTCGAAGGTGCTGCGGGGCAACGCCGATATCGGCGAGCGCACGCGCGCTCTTGTGCTCGCGCGGATGAAGGAGCTGAACTACCGGCCCAACATGCTGGCGCGGGGGCTGGCGAGCGGGCGGTCGTTTGCCGTGGGTCTTGTCGTTCCGGACCTTGTTCATCCGTTCTTCGGAGAGGTGGCGCGGTCGCTGGGCGGGGCTCTGCGCCAGAGCGGACGGGCGCTGATCCTGGCGTCTTCGGAGGAAGATCCGGAGATCGAGCAGCAGGAGATTCGCGCGCTGCTGAGCCGCGGCATCGATGTGCTGCTGGTGGCGTCGTGCCAGCCGAAGCCGTCGGAGGCGGAGCCTTTTGGAAGCGATCGCACGCCGTTTCTGCTGCTGGATCGAAACTTTCCCGGTCTGGGAGCGAGCTTTGTGGGATCGAACGATGTGCTGGTGGGTGAGGTTGCGACGATGCACCTGATCTCGCTTGGGCGGAAGCGGATCGCGCATATCGGCGGACGCTCGACGAGCCCATCGATCGATCGGCAGCAGGGCTATCGGAATGCGTTGGCGCAGGCCGGGCTCCCGGACCGCAGGGACTATGTTGTGACGCGCGAACGGTTTGAGGAGACGGGGGATACGGCGGGATACCAGGCGATGCAGGATCTGCTGAGGCTCCCGGAACGGCCGGATGCGGTCTTCTGCTACAACGACCTGACGGCGATCGGGGCGATGCAGGCGACGCTCGATGCGGGTCTCTCGATTCCGGGGGACGTCGCGTTCGTCGGATGCGGGAACCTGCGGTACGCTGACTACCTGAGGATTCCGCTCACGTCGATCGACCACTCATCGCAGCGTGTGGGCGAGATCGCCGCGAAGCTGGCGGTGGACCTGGCGACCACTCCCACGCAGCCGGCGCAGACGATTCTGATTGAGCCGAAGCTTGTGGTGCGGCAGTCCACGGTGCTGGGTTGATCGGTATCTGTCAGGATTGATCTGGCTGTAATGCCGGGGCCTGATTCTGGTCAGACTTATGCCTTTCAACTTCCTCGCCATTCATGTACGTCGCATCGCGCCGTTTGCCGTTATCGTCTCCGCCGCCATGAGCCACGCGCAGCAGCCCGCGAATCCGTTCCTGAACCTGATGCAGCAGGCCGCGGCCCATGCGCGGGAGCATCATGCGGTCCAGCCTGCGCTCTCTCCCAACGATGCGACGGTGCTGAACGGGATGGTTCCGGTGCGGGAGTTGCAGCAGATGGGCTTCAAGGTGGTTCCGTGGACGACGAACGATCCGGAGAAGATCCGGGCGGTGATTCGGCTGGCTCCGGATGGGCTGATCTCCGACAGGCCGGACCTGCTGCAGAAGATTCTGGCGGAGGAGCGTGCGGCGGCGACGCCGGAACTGGCGGCTCGGCTGAAGAACTTCAACGTGTCGGGCCATCGCGGTGGGCGCGGGCTGCGGCCGGAGAATACGCTTCCGGCGTTCGAGTCGGGGCTCGACAACCTGATCGATACGATCGAGACGGATACGGGCGTGACGACGGACCATGTTTCGCTGATCTGGCACGATCAGTTTCTGAATCCGCAGGCGTGCCGCAAGGCCGATGGCTCGGCGTACACGCTGGAGAATCGGGTCTATACGCGGGATCTCTCGATGCCGGAGGCGCAGGCGACGTTTATCTGCGACAAGGTTCACTTCGGTCCGGACCAGAAGAATGATCTTGCGTTGTCGCCGGTCGCGGTGGCGTTCGCAAAGCAGGAGCACCTGATCAGCCCCTATGTTCCGACGTATGTGGAGCAACTCTTCAAATTCACGGCGTTTTATGCGGAGTACTACCGGTCGGGCGCGGGGAAGCAGCATCCGGAGGCGAAGGCGCGGGTTCATGCGGCGGAGAACGTCCACTTCAACATGGAGACGAAGATTCTGCCCGAGCATCTTCCGGCAGCGGAGCTGGATCCGCGCTTTCCGGCCGAGATGCAGCAGAACCACACGGTCGATGCGCAGACCTTCGTCTCGACGTTGTGCGGGGCGATCGTGCGGAACCATATGGAGGGGCGGTCGGATGTGCAGAGCTTCGACTTTCGCACGCTGATCCTGGTGGAGGAGCAGTTCCCCAGGATTCCGACCTACTACCTGACGCAGGATCCGCGCAGCCTTTCGACCGCGTTCGTTCCTGCCAGCCTGCGCCAGCCGAAACCCTGAGCCGCCCTGAGCCTGACGGGTGCTCTCCGGGATAGACTGGGGAGCACAGTTGGACAGACCTATTTCGGGAGGGTTGGATGAGCGGTTTGGATGGGGTCAATCGGCGGGCGTTTCTGAAGACGGTGGGGCTTGGCGCCTCGGGGGCGATGCTGCCGGAGATGGCGTTTGGGGCGGGGCCGGGGATCGTCCACGAGGTCGTGGAGGCGGGGCAGGAGGTTGCCGCGAAGGACACGATTAAGTTCGCGGTGTGCGGGATGAGCCATGACCACATCTATGGGATGGTCGGGGCGATTCAGCGTGGCGGCGGCGTGTTGGTCGCCTGGTATGGCGAGGAGGCGGACAAGATCGCGCTGTTCAAAGGGCGCTTTCCGGATGTGAAGATGGCCCGGTCGGAGGCCGAGATTCTGGACGATCCGTCGATCCAGCTGGTGCTGAGCTCGACCGTTGCCAGCCGCCGTGCGCCGCTTGGTGTGCGCGTGATGAAGCGGGGCAAGGACTTCCTGAGCGACAAGCCGGGGATCACGACGCTCGAACAGCTTGCGGATGTGCGGAAGACGATCGCCGAGACCGGGCGAATCTACGGGATCATGTACTCCGAGCGGCTGGAGGTGAAGGCTGCGGTGAAGGCGGGAGAGCTTGTCCAGGCAGGGGCGATCGGGAGGGTGATCCAGACGATCAATATCGCACCCCACCAGATCGAGCAGCACGCAGCGGACAAGTATGCGGGCGGGGCTTCGAGCAGGCCGGAGTGGTTCTGGGATCCGGAGCTTTATGGCGGGATTCTGTGCGATATCGGGTCGCACCAGGTCGATCAGTTCCTGTTTTATACGGGCTCGACCGAGGCGGAGATCGTGGAGTCGCAGATTGCGAATGTGAACCATCCGAAGCGACCGAAGTTTCAGGACTTCGGCGATATGGTGCTGCGGGGGAACAAAGGGCTCGGCTATGTGCGGCTAGACTGGTTTACGCCGGACGGGCTTGGGACGTGGGGCGATGGACGCCTTTTCATCCTGGGGACGGAAGGGTATATCGAGTGCCGGAAGTACACCAACGTGGCGGTGAGCAAGGCTGGGAATAACCTCTTTCTCGTCGACCGGAACAATGCGCGGTATATGGACTGCAATAACGTTCCGCTGCCGTTTGGGCCGCAGTTTGTCTCGGACATCGTGCACCGGACGCATGTGGCGCAGGATCAGACGCAGTGCCTGCTGGCGGCGGAGTTGGTGATCCGGGCCCAGATGAAGGCGAAGCGGGTTACCTTTACGGCCTAAGTCTGCCCTCGCGGGCTCGGTGCTTCTGTTGATCGCGCTCAGAGATCCTGGGCGTGGTCGGCGGGGAGGTTTGCGCCTTGCCAGAGTTGCTGGGAGGTCCACGGGGCCGGGGGGGCGGACCAGAAGGGATCCTGCGGCGGAAGCCCGAGCGGGAGGAAGACGGCGGTGCAGAGGTAGAGGCTGCCGGTGGAGATGTACGTCTCGCCGAGGGAGGGCTGGTGGCCGGCGAGGCCGATCTGAAGCCAGCCCTGGGGGTCGAAGGTTCCCGCGGGGTCGAGTGTGCGGTGGATGACGGCGGTGAGGGCGGAGCGGACCTGCGGCGGGGTGACGGGTTCGGGCAGGGACTGGCGGAGGGCGATCTCGGCCAGGAGCTGGAAGGCTCCGCAGCGGTAGGCGATGGAGCGGCCGACGATGGGGTAGGTTCCGTCGGGCGCGATGAGCCGTTCCTGGATGGCGGCGTAACGCTGGGCGCGGGCGAGGATAGGGCCCTTCATGGCGGACCATGCGGGCTCCTGGTCGGCGATGGCGTCCATGAGGGTGAGCAGAAAGGGTTGGATGACGAAGGAGTTGTAGTAGTCCCAATGGAGGTGCGGGCCGTCGCCGTAGGTTCCGTCGCCGAGAAACCAGAGCTGGTGCTGGCGGAGGGCGTAGTCGACGCGCATGCGGTCCCAGGTCTCGCCGAGCTGGAAGAGGCAGACCTCGATCATCGCGGCGAAGAGGAGCCAGTTGCTGTAGCCGGGGAGAAGGGCGCGGGTGGCGCGGAGGGCGTCGGCGAGCTGGGCGCGGGTGGCTGGCGGGAGTTTTTCGCGGAGCTCGCGGGGGGCTCGGACGATGGCGAATGAGAGGAAGGCGGCGTCGACGATGGTTTGACGGTCTTCTCCAAAGCGGAGGTAGTCGGGGGATCGGGGGTCGACTCCGCTGGCGATGGCTTCGCGGGCGAGGTTGCAGAACTGCTCCCGTTTGGCCGACTCAGGACCCGCTGTGGGTCCATGTTCAAGCCAGGGGGCGATGCCGGAGAGGGTGCGGCCGAGGGCTTCGAGGTGCGTGACCCTGCGGCGGTCGGCGAGGTGGCCGGGGGCGGACTCGACCGGCATGGTGGCGACGAGGCGTCGCTCGGCGAGGGCGGAGAGGACGGGGTGGGCGATGCGCTGAAGATGGGTGAGCCAGAGGGCGCGGTCGTCTCCTCCCGAAGGTGCGGGTGTGGAGGGCCGGGCGGCGGCAGGGAGGGCGAGGGAGACGCCCGCGGCGAGGCTGGAACGAAGGAGGTCGCGGCGTTTCATTGCGACGAGTATGGGAAAGCCGGGGGGGCGGTGTCAAACGGACATCCGTCGGGGAATGTCTATTTCGTCGGGGAGCTTCTGCGAAGATGGACCGGGAGGTGTCTATGGCTTTTGTAAGTCTGACGCGTTTGAGGATTCGGTCGATTCGTTTCCTGCCGCTGTTTGGGTTTCATGCCATGCGGTCGTTGCGGCAGGTGCGCGGGGCGGATGGATTTCTGGTCGGAGCTCTCCTGCAGGACCGGAGCTGGGCGTTCTGGACGATGACCGTGTGGGATGGGGAGGAGAGCATGCGGGCGTACATGATCTCGGGCGATCACAAGCGGGCGATGCCGCATCTTCTGGAGTGGTGCGATGAGGCTTCGATTGCGCACTGGACGCAGGAAGGGAGGGAGGTGCCGAGCTGGGAGGAGGCGGACCGGCGGATGCGGGAGCAGGGACGGATCTCGAAGGTGCGGCACCCGAGTGGTGCGCACGCGAATTTGAGTTACCGGGCTCCCCGGACGACGCAGGGGGGAGTCATTCAGCGGATCGGCTAGCGTCGGGTGTCAGTGGGATTGTGTTTTGACGCACTCGTGGGCAAGCTGCATGCCCTCTTCGGGGTGGATGACCCAGGCGGCGAGTCTGGATTCGGGGTGGTGGATGGTGGTGTCGCCGGCGCAGGTCGTCTCGTTTTTTTGTTCGTCGATCCGGAATCCCCAGCCGCCCAGACCGGCGCAGACATGGGTGCGGACCTCGGGGGTGTTTTCGCCGATGCCTCCTCCGAAGACGACGGCTTCGGCCTGGCCGAGGATGGCGAGGTAGGCTCCGACGAAGTGGCGGACGTGGTAGGCGAAGATCTCGATGGCGAGTTTGGAGGGGGCGTCTTCGCGTTTTCGCAGGATGCGGGTGTCGAGGGAGACGCCGGAGATGCCGAGGAGGCCGGACTTCTTTTCGAGGATCTCGAGGGCGTCGTCGGCAGAGAGGTGGAGCTCGCGCATCAGGAAGGGCAGGATGGCGGGGTCGATCGATCCTGAGCGGGTTCCCATCATGAGGCCCTCGAGCGGGGTGAAGCCCATGGAGGTGTCGACCGACTGGCCGTTGCGGATGGCACACGCGGATGATCCGCTCTCGAGGTGGAGGGTGACGATGGATGATTCGGCTACGGGGCGGGAGGCGAGCTGGGAGTAGCGCTCGAGCATGTACCGGTGGGAGAGGCCGTGAAAGCCGAACCGGCGGATGTTGTGCTGGTCGGCGAGATCGCGCGGGATGGGATACCGCCATGCGACCTCCGGAAGGGTGTGGTGGAAGGCGGTGTCGAAGGCGACGGCGACGGGGAGGTTGGGAGCCAGGCTGGCCAGGACATCGATGATTCGAAGGGAGTTGGCGTTGTGCAGCGGGGCGAGGGGTTCGCGGCGCTCGATCTCGGTGCGGACGTGATTGGAGAAACGGACTGCGGCCTTGAAGGAGTCGCCTCCGTGAACGACGCGGACGGCTGCGAGGTGGATATCGGAGAAGTGGGGAAGGTTCGGGTCGGGGTGATCGCGGAGGGCTTCGATGGCACGCTCGGTCGCGGCGGAAAAGTCGGAGAAGTCGCCTTCCTTTTCGGAGATGGCGTTGCCCTCGCGGGTGAGCAGGAGTCTGGTCGGCTTGCCGATGTCGTCGACCGCCCCGGAGAGGATCTTCCTGGCGTCGGCGGCGCGGGTCTGGTCGGGGGAGACATCGACCAGGTCGAACTTCAGGGAGTTGCTGCCGGGATTGAGGGCAAGGACAAGAGGCATCGAGCGTCTCCTTGCAGTGGTTCGATGCCGATTGCGGGTGGGGGGTATGCGTGACGAGCGCGCCCGCTCGACTGGAGGTCGATGTCCATCATCGGACAGGGGGGTGCGGATCTGGACACGGAGGCGTTGCCGGGTTTGGTCTGTTCGCGCTGTAACTGATTGAAAGATTGGAGTGGGCGCGCGCGGATGTCTGGAGAGTGAATTGCACTCTTCACCGGGCAGAGACCGGACGAGGAGGTTCCATGGCTAGCTTCGAACGCATTCGGGATGTGGTTTCAGGGCCGTTCAGCCAGCAGGTGATCGACCAGCGGGTGGCGGCGGGATGGCAGATGTCGTCGATCGAGTGGCGGCGCGAGCTGCCGGACCAGGAGACTCCAAGCGATGGCGCTTATAACGAGGATATTCCGTATGGCCTGCGCATCTCCGACGACTGCCAGCGTCTGGAGGTCGATCCGCGGGAGCAGCAGGCGCTGCTGCTGATGATGGACCTGCTAGTGCAGGACTTCTCGTTTTCAAGCATCGTGAGCGATCTGAACGAGAAGGGCTTTCGGACACGAGAGGGCGGGCCCTGGAGCCGGGTATCGGTCTTCAAGATGTTGCCGCGCCTGATCGAGGTGGGGCCACGGCTGTTTTCGACCGACGATTGGAAGGCGCGGCGAAGAAAATTGTCGGCGCTGGTGTAGGCGGATCCCGCGCCAGCACCTGGAGAACGAGGGCTAGCGCGGATTGGCTGAAGGTGTAGGGTTGTGCGTTGGATGCCGTGGCGCTCCGGCCCACCTTAGCGACGATGAGACGTGTCGCGAAGGTGGGGCACCCAGCTCTATCCCAACAGGCAATCCGCCCTAGCGCTTGGGGAACGAAGGGATGTAGGGCCGGACGAGTTTAGCGGCGATGCGTTCGTCCGAGAGCATGGGGAGGGCCTCCCAGGCCGGACCATGGGGCATGCCCAGCAGGCAGGGTGTGGAGGTTGGAAGCTTGGATTCGAGAAGCATCCCGGGGCGCAGGTTCAGCAGCTCGGACGCCATGATCTTGAACGGCGGCAGGCGCAGCGTGGAGCGGACCCCCAGGTCGCCGATGCGATCCTGAAGCAGGCGGCGGGTGGATGCCGGCTGGGTGCGGTCGGTGTCGCGGCGGTCCATGTCGCGCAGCAGCGACGAGGCGATGACCGTGGCGAGGGCGATCTGAAGGGCTCCGGCGCGGTCGCCGATGTGGATCTCGTAGGTGAAGCTCATCACGTATTCCGACTGGGGAAAGAAGCGCCGGGCGTGGATGGGGAGGACGCGGGATTCGTAGGCGGCCTGCAGGCCGAAGGGAGCCCACATCATGTTCATCTCGGTGCAGACGATGCCCATGACGACTTCCATGATGGCGACGTCGATCTGCGTGATCTCGCGATTACCGGAGGACTTCGGGATCTGGGTGAGTCCACCGAGCGCGAGGTGGACGAGAGGTTCGACCAGGGGCATATCCATGGCGAAGAGGGCGCGTGCGTCGGGGGATTTGAACCGGCTCTGGGCGAGATAGGTGGCGTCGAGGTCGATCTGGTCGAGCAGATTGTGGTACAGGCTGCGTTCGGCGGCGACCATGGCGAGGGTTACGGGCGCTCCCAGGCGGGCCGAGAGAGTGATGCCCAGGCTTTGGGAGAAGACCTGGTTAATGCTGACGAGCATCTGCATCTGCTCGGCGGAGATGGAGCCGCGCTTGGAGAAGTTGACGACCGGCAGCGAGGCTTCCGGGACCGCGGCGGCTGCAGCTGCGCGAAACATATTTGTGATTGCATTTTGGTCTAGTTCTTCGGCCATGTGCTGGTATCACTCCACTTCTGGTTTGTCAGGTCGTGCGGTTGAGCCTTCACCACGGAGAGGAAGCAAGTTGTGTGCCAATCCACCAGCCTCGTTCTGAGCAGGTACTCAGAGGATCTGGGCGTCTCCCGCCCATGGCGCACTGCCGGTTGGCTTTGTTTCGCACGGGTTGGGGAAATTTGGTGATGGTTTTCAACAGGACGCCGATAAACGAGAGGCAGGAGGATCACCTTGAACATCCGAAAGATCAACACGGGCGCGCCCTTTGTCCGCTCCGGCGGGGTATCGACCGCCAACCATTCCATCGCCGAACAACATGCCACGATCCGCACTTCCGGTCAGGGGGCGCTATGGATATGAATGCTGAAGAGATAGAGCGCGTTCGCACCCTGACGGTCTCGCTGCTGGGAAGGTCGGTGAAGAATGCCTTTTCGATGATGACCGGAATGGAAGCGGTGGTCAGCCCGGTTGAGACCGAGATTCGCCCGCATGTCGCCTCCGGACGCTTGGTGGCCAGCCTGGTCGGCTGGATTGGCGCGTGGAACGGCACGGGAGTTCTGGAGTGTACGCCGGACTTCGCGTGCAAGATCGCCGAGATTCTGATGGGGGACGAGAGCCTGGTTCTGACAGAGAGCACGCTGGACTGCATCGCCGAGATCTCGAACATCGTCTTCGGCACCATGAAGACAGACCTTGAATCGTCCGTGGGCGCACTTGGCCTGAGCACGCCGACCGTGATCTATGGAGAGAACGTCGGGATGCGGAATATCGGGGAGAACTTCATGGTCATTCCCGTCTCCGTCGATGGCCACGCTCTCCGGTTGAAGGTGTCGATGATGCCCGTCAACCCCAAGCAGAGCCGCCTGAGCCACTTCTGGGGTGGTCACTACAGCGCACCGGCCGCGTAGAGCCGATCCTTCGCAGCCTCTGGGGCGAAAGCCGGGTCAGTCTGAGTGTCCTCTTAGATTGAGCCTGGTTTTCGCCCTTTCTGATGGCAGACGACGTGCTTTCTCTTTCAGTATTCAAGCCAGGATCCAGCGATGGGGACGGCGAATCGAGGAGACGACGTGGCGGAAGAGATCAAGGGCCTGACAGAACCCGTGGGAAGACAATGGCCGAGCTCGGCGCTGGAGCTTCCCGAGGGAGCCAAAAGTGCCGCGGTAGTCCTGGACGAGCCGGCTCAGGCCCTCGCGCAGCTGGGGAAGTCGCTCTCAAAGGAACGCTGGACGATCTACTCGGAGGTTCCGGCGCGGCTCTCCGTGCTGATTCCCCTGCCGGACCTCTCGTTGAATGAGCTTTTGAAGATGAAATCGGGAACCCTGCTGACCTCGGAGTGGCATATCTCACAGGACATGCCGCTTCTGGTTGGAGACGTTTTCCTGGCCAATGTGAGCTGCGAGCCTGCGGGGGAGCGCCTTGGTGTCAGGATCAATGGGTTCGATCAGCCAACGCACGGGATTTAACGGAAACGGAGGAGGCGACAGGTGATGGAAGAAGAACTAGCGCCAGTCGGTGCGACGATCGACCGGAAGCACTCGCTCGAAGACCTGAAGATCGGGGTCCAACTACGGATTGGGACGACGACGCTGCCGCTGCGCAATATCTTGAACATGAAGGTGGGCGAGGTCGTGGCGCTGGACCGTCAGATCGCCGCGCCGGTCCAGGTGCTGGCCGGAGGACGCATGGTGGCGACTGGCGAACTGGTCATCGCGAACGGCTTCTACGCGATCCAGATCACCCAGGTCTCGGCGCTGGAGATTCATCTCCTGGAGGATGCTCCGGTTTATTAGAGCTCGTGGCCCGGTGCTGTGGCGGCCGGCCCACCTTAGGCGCGATGGTGCGTTGCGCCGAAGGTGGGGCACCCAGCTTCATCCTGTGGTCGGAAAAAGGTAGGACCACCCGGGAGAATTCTTCTCATCAAGTGGTATGTTTTGCATTAGATTGAAAGCGTCGCTGTAATCGTGGTTTTCTAAAGGAGTTATGGGGGGCTGGCGCTGAATTGCCAAGGTTTCACCAGAAGCTTTCGATGGACAGAACGTGGGCCATTGCGTGGAAAAACCGGACAGAAACCGGGTGTACGCAAGTGGTACGGTTCGGCTTCGATTATCGGACAGTCTGGCGCTGGCCTGCCGGCAAGACTGAACGCGGCCTGCCAGCGAAGGGGAAGACGTGAGATATTGCTTGTACAGAATCTGACCCCTGTTCGCCCCCTCCCGGCCTGTTTGCGGAAGGGGCCGTGTGGAGAACCAAGCTGCTTTCCGACGGAACCGTTCCGCACCACGCTGCGCCGCGATCGATCGAGGATGCCTCCCGGCTGCGGCTCCGACCTCGGCGATCTCTCGCGGCTTGCGGTCAGGCTGTCTTCCTGCTGGCATGTCTCTCGGCGGGTTGCCACGCCACTGCACAGGTAAGCCAGGGGGAGGCACATACGACGTGGCGGGAGTATGGTGGCGGGGCCGATGGAGCGCAGTATTCCGCGCTGCGTCAGGTCAACCGCACCAACGTATCCAGGTTGCGGGTCGCCTGGACCTATCCGACGGGCGACGAACGGAAGTACTCGTTCAATCCGCTGGTCGTCGACGGTGTGATGTACGTGATGGCGAAGCAGAACTCCATCGTCGCGCTCGATGCCGCGACCGGCCGGGAGATCTGGACCCACAGGACCGACCCCGACACGACGCTGATCACCAACCGCGGTATCAACTACTGGGAGAGCCCCGACCGCTCCGACCGGCGGCTGCTCTTCGCCGTGCGCAACCAGCTCCAGGCGATCGACGCGCGGACGGGGGAGCCGATCGCCGGCTTCGGCACCGACGGACGGGTCGACCTGCGGGTTGGCCTGGGCCGCGAGCCGAAGACGCTGACGCTGGTGCAGTCCTACAATCCCGGGCGGATCTACCGGGATCTCCTGATCCTCGGCTCGGCGACGAACGAGGAGTACGACTCGGGACCGGGCGACATTCGGGCTTACAACGTCCGCACGGGGGCCCTGGCGTGGACGTTCCATACCATTCCTCATCCCGGCGAGAACGGCTATGAGAGCTGGCCGAAGGACGCCTGGAAGACGGTCGGCGGGGCCAACTCCTGGGCGGGCATGGCGCTCGATGAGCGGCGCGGCATGGTGTTCATCCCCACGGCCAGCCCCAAGTACAACTTCTACGGCGGCAACCGCAAGGGAGCGAACCTCTTTGGCGACTGCCTGCTGGCGCTGAACGCGCGCACCGGAAAGCTGATCTGGTACTTCCAGATGGTGCATCACGATATCTGGGACTACGACAACGGCACCACTCCGATGCTGACCAGTGTGCGGCACAACGGGAAGATGGTCGACGTGGTCGCGCAGGCGGGCAAGGTGGGGTTCGTGTGGGTCTTCGAGCGCGAGACCGGCAAGCCGCTGTGGCCGATTGAAGAACGCCCGGAACTGAAGTCCGACGTTCCCGGCGAAGAGACCTGGCCGACCCAGCCGTTTCCTACCAAGCCGGCTCCGTTCGCACGGCAGACGTTTACGGTCGACGATCTCAGCCCGTTCCTTGAACCTGCGGAACGGGAACAGATTCGCACCCAGATGCTGGCTGCGCGGAACCATGGGCTGTTCACCCCGCCCGCGCTCGGCGACGTGGTGGAGATGCCGGGAAACAACGGCGGGGCCAACTACGGCGGGGCGGCGGTCGATCCTGCGAACGGCAGCCTGTATGTCGTGTCGAAGGACCTGCCCGCGATGCTGAAGCTGGAGCTGCCGACGGCGGTCTCGCATACGGGTTCGGCGGAGTCGCAGGGGAGGTCGGTCTATGCGGCCAACTGCAGCATCTGCCATGGGGCGACTCGCGAGGGGCGTCCGCCGGGGATTCCCTCGCTCGTCGATGTGGGATCGAGGCTGCCGGCTGGGCGCATCGAGAGCGTCGTCCGTCACGGCCAGGGGCAGATGCCTGCGTTTGCCGCGTTACCGGATGCGGATCTCCGTTCCCTGATCTCCTACCTGCAGCGCCCGGATCTGACGCCTCCCAAGCCTGCGGCCGCGGATGGGCTGACTACGAACACCGCCGCAGGCGAGAGCAAGACCTTCGGCGGGAACGTCCGGGCGCCCGAGCCGGTCGACCCTTCTGATGGGACGGCGCACTACAAGAGCGGCTTCGGCTTCATGTTCGCCCAGAGCGGCCTGCCCGTCATCGCGCCGCCCTGGACCACGCTCACCGCCTACGATCTGAATACGGGAAGCATCCGGTGGAAGATTCCGCTTGGAGTCGTTCCTGAACTTGCCGCGAAGGGTTTCACCGATACCGGCTCTCAGTTCCCCAAGGTCAACCCCGTGGTGACGGCCGGCGGGCTCATCTTTACCGGAACCCGCGACCGCAAGGTACGGGCCATGGACTCCGCTACGGGCAAAGTCCTGTGGGAGGCGGAGGTCGCCGCCGCGCTCGAAGGAATGCCCGCCATCTACGAGGTCGGCGGTCGTGAGTTCATCGTCTTTTGCGCCGCCGCCCAGGCCACCACCTACACCCACAACGTCCCCGGCCACAAGGCCTCGCAGGACCCCATCCCCGGCGCGTACGTCGCCTTTGCCCTGCCCGGTGCGTCTACCAAACCAGACTGAAACCCGCGAACCTCGCGGAGATTGGACCGTTCGTTATGAACCTGCAGATCAAGGCCCGGCTCGCCGTCATGATGTTCCTCGAGTACTTCATCTGGGGAGCGTGGTACGTCACCGTCGGCACCTGGCTGTCGACCACGCTGCACTTCAGCGGGCAGCAGGTGGGGCTGATCGCCGGGACGACAGCTGTGGGAGCGATCGTCGCGCCTTTCTTCGTGGGGCTGATCGCCGATAAGCTCTTCGCTACGCAGAAGTTGCTGGCCGCGCTGCATCTTGCGGGCGCGGTGCTGCTTGTGCTGGCCTCGCGGCAACATAGCTTCGCCTCCATCTATTGCGTCGTCCTGCTCTACTGCCTGTGCTTCATGCCGACGCTGGCCCTGACGAACTCCCTGTCGTTCCGCCTGATGCGCGATCCGAAGCTTGAGTTCGGAGGTATTCGTGTGCTTGGCACCGCGGGCTGGATTGTCGCGGGTCTCGGCATCGGCGCGATGGGACTCGAAGCGACGACGCATCCGCTGGAGATCGCTGCCGCCTGCTCTGCGCTGATGGGCTTTTATTGCTTCACGCTGCCGCACACGCCGCCACTCGCGAAGGGTGAGAAGTTCTCCATCGAGACGCTCTTCCCCCGTGAGGTGCTGGTGATGATGAAGGAGCGGTCGATGGCCGTCTTCGCCATTGCGTCTTTCCTGATCTGCATTCCGCTGCAGTTCTACTACGCGTTCACCAACCTCTTCTTGAATAAGACCGGCGTCACCAATGCCGCGGGCAAGATGACCGGCGGGCAGATGTCGGAGCTCTTCTGCATGCTGCTGATCCCGTGGTTTTTTCGCAGGCTCGGCGTCAAGTACATGCTGGCCGCAGGGATGCTGGCTTGGGTGCTGCGTTATGTGCTCTTCGCCTACGGCAACGCGGGGCCGGGGGTGTGGATGTTCTGGCTGGGCATCCTGCTGCACGGGATCTGCTATGACTTCTTCTTCGTCACGGGACAGATCTACATCGACCGCAAGGCATCGCTCGCGCTGCGTGCCGCGGCCCAGGGACTTATCTCGTTCATCACGTATGGGCTGGGGATGTTCGTGGGATCGTGGCTCTCGGGGGTGGTCGTCGATCACTACGCGCAGCTTGGCGCGGATGGCGTGGTGGTGAACTATGACTGGCGCTCCATTTGGCTCTTCGCTGCAGTCACCTCCGCCGTCGTGCTGATCCTGTTCCTCGTCACGTTCTTCGAACGTGAAGCGGGCGAGGTGCGGGCTCCCGCATCCGAGGGCCTCGAAGGGGTTCCTCTCTAACTCGGTATGTGCATCTGCCAGGCCCGCTTCCGAGCCTGGCCATAGACTAGTGCAAGGCGATGGCTGTTCACGCATCGCGAGGAGAACGGATTCAATGGCTGCTGACAACGCACGACGCAACCGCCTCGATCGGCGAATGTTCCTTCAGGCCGCCGGCGGCACCATGGCAGCGGGTCTTCTCGCGACCACCTCCGCCAGCCAGGCGCAGACCGCAGCCCCTCCGACAACTCCCGAAACCCTCGTCCACGCGGGGGCCACCCGCCCGCTGACCGATCAGGAGAAGGTTCACCGCATTGCCTCCAACAGCTACCCCATTCGCTGGATCTTCAAGGCGCACGGCAACGTGGGCGACAAGGCGACGGTCGCGCAGATGAAACAGAAGTACGGCGAGATCACCCTGCTCGACTTCCCTGACTTCACGAAGAAGACCTTTCCCGGCGTCACCAAAATGGACATCTGGTCCAGCCTCTTCGGCGATTCGACCGACGAGAGCCAGTACGTCAAGAGCACGATCCTCGGCTACGACGGAACGCCACGCACCATCTCCGAGTTCGACCCCTCCACCCCGTCGGCGAAGAAGTGGCTCGATCGGATGGCCAACAAGCAGGCCGCTGTCGGGGTGCAGACCCATCACATCTCCAACAACGCCCCACG
>JAMFSC010000068.1 GCA_026225095.1 bacterium | reverse complement strand
CCACCAGCGAGTCCTTCCCGGACGTCTTCGCAATCTCCGGACCCTTCGCCGGCCGCGCATCCGGCACCGCCCCGGGCCATATCGGTATCTGAGTATGTCCACCCGCCGGTTGCCAAACGGTCGTCTGAGCGTTCAGACCACCCACCCCAACTACAAGCCAAAAAAGAAGAGCGCATCCTCCAGACCTCATCGCCAATCCCCCTGCACGCAGCATAGAGCGAGACATGCTGTGCATCGATGCCCTCCCGGTAACCACGCAGGTGCCAAAATACGCCGCTGTCACTCCTCCCCGCGGCTTATCGGACGCAGGCCCCCCAGCCTCCACCCATTCCTCTAAACTCAACCCATGCCCCGAGGCCGCCTCCCCTACCTCATCCTCCCCATCGCCGCCCTCCTCTGCGTCCTCCCCCTCATCCTCCAGGGCCCGTCCTGCGGCCACGACTTCGACTTCCACCTCCTCAACTGGTTCGAGGCCGCCGCCCAGTTTCGTCACGGCAATCTCCATCCCCAATGGGCCGTCTCCCCAGCCTTCAACGCCGGCGAGCCCCGCTTCCTCTTCTACCCACCCCTCTCCTGGACCATCGGAGCCATCCTCGGCCTCGTCTTCCCCTGGACCGTCACGCCGATCCTCTACACCTGGCTCGCCCTCACCGCCGCCGGTCTCACCCTCCACCGCCTCGCGCGCCAGTTCGCCTCGCCCGCCGCCTCCCTCATCGCCTCGACCCTCTACCTCGCCAACCCCTACATGCTCTTCACCGCCTACGAGCGCACCGCCTACGCCGAACTCCTCGCCGCCGCATGGTTCCCGCTGCTCTTCCTCGCCATCCTCAAACCCCGCCCCACCATCCCCTCCATCGCTCTCCCACTCGCCCTCCTCTGGCTGACCAACGCCCCCGCCGCCGTCATGGGAACCTACACCCTGGCCGTCCTCGCCCTCCTCCGCCTCCTGCTGGAACGAACTCACCTGGCTTCGTCCTCCGACCCAGCACAAAACGCGTCATCTCGACCGGAGCCCCCAAACATTCCGTCATCTCGACCGAAGCGAAGCGAAGTGGAGAGACCCCCGTATTTCGCACCTCCCCCCGGTCACGAAGCGCTTCCCACCACCCGCACCCTCGCCCTCACCACCGCATCCGGAACCATCCTCGGCCTCTCCCTTGCCGCCTTCTACATCCTCCCCGCCGCCCTCGAACGCAAGTACGTCCAGATCGCCATGGTCGTCCTCCCTGGCATGAGGATCGAAGACAATACCCTCTTCCATCACACCGGCTTCAGCGAAGACGCCCTCTTCCACGACTTCGTCCTCCGCACCGCGTCCATCGTGGCCATCCTTCTGCTCGCCGCCACCGCCGCCGCCCTCCTCACAGCCCGCAAAAAAAGCGAGACCATCCCCCTCGCCATCTTCACCGCCCTCATCGCCCTCCTCCTGACCCCCATCTCCCTCCCCCTCTGGCATCACCTCCCCGAACTCGCCTTCCTCCAGTTCCCATGGCGCCTCCTCGCCATCCTTGCCACCATCCTCGCCCTCGCAGCCGCCCTCGGTCTCGACCGTCTCACGCTCAAGCCGCTCCCCCTCGTTCTATCGGCCCTCACCCTCACCACTGCCCTCATCCTCCCCGCCATCCAGAATTTTCGTCAGCTATGCGACGCCCCCGACACGGTCCCCGCCCGCCTCACCCTCTTCCAGACGCACGCGGGCTCCGAGCCGACCGACGAGTACACCCCCGAGGCCGCCGACAACGACTCCCTCGGCCAGTACGACCCACCTTATTGGCTCTCCCCCGACCCGGACGCCCCACCACCTTCCAACGCCACGCCCGGCCCCGCCCCCCTCGACCTGGCCCTCACCTCTCCGATTCCCCAGACCCTCATCCTCCACCTCCGCGAGTACCCCGACTGGCACACCGACCTCAACGGCGGCCCCGCCCCCCCATCCACCCCCCGCGCCGACGGCCTCCTCAATCTTCCGATCCCCGCCGGCCCCTCCCGCATCCACATCACCTGGTCCACCTCCCGCCTGGAGCAGGCCGCGGATGCCCTCTCGACCATCGCCCTGCTCACCCTCCTCTACCTCGCACTCCGTCCGGAAAAGCTTGACAGGACTGGTAAAATAAAGCTGTGGGGATAAAAGAATAAACGCTCCCGCAGCACTCGATCAAGGGCTGAACCGCATCTTCAAGTTTGGACTTAGGTCTTTTGCTTTGAATACTTTGGATACTTAGCGGGGGGAGGGGGGCGGTACCCATCCAGCTCCAGAACCGCGGCTGTTTTCCTCTCTGGCCCACGCTGCTCAACGGAATGATCGGATCGAATGATTGAACTCGAAGATGTCGTAAAAAATATTCTCACCACCGGGGCCATCCTCACCGACGAGGCCCTCGAACGCCTGCTCCCCGGCGCCGAGACCCTCCCGCACTCCATCCATCGCGCCATGCGCCATAGCACCTTCGCCGGCGGCAAGCGTCTCCGCCCCATCCTCGCCATGGAAGCCGCCCGTATGCTGGCCGCCTCCGACGACATCCCAGACGGGGCGGCCAGTCTCGGCGCCGCCATCGAGATGCTCCACACCTACTCCCTCATCCACGACGACCTGCCCGCCCTCGACAACGACGACCTCCGCCGCGGCCACCCCACCTGCCACGTCGCCTTCGGGGAGGCAACCGCCATCCTGGCCGGCGACGCCCTCCAGACCCTCGCCTTCCAGACCCTCGCCGAGCTCCCCGCCCCCCCCGCCACCGTGGTAGCCATCCTCCGCGAGGTCGCCCTAGCCATAGGAACCGGCGTCGGAGCGGACCTCCCCGGATCCCTTCCCCCCGGCATGATCGGCGGCCAGGTCATGGACCTCGAGTCCGGAGGCAAGCCCCCCACCGCCGACGTCGTCGAGCGCATCCACCGCGCCAAGACCGGTGCCCTCATCACCGTCTCCGTCGTAGCCGGAGGCCTCTTAGGGGCCGTAGGCACCCCCCATCAAGCCAGCGCCGACACGATCACCCGCCTCCGCACCTTCGGTCAAAAAGCCGGCCTCGCCTTCCAGATCGTCGACGACATCCTCGACATGACCCAGGACTCCGCCCAGCTCGGCAAGACCGCCGGCAAGGATACCGCCACCCACAAGGCCACCTGGCCCGCCGTCTACGGCATCCCCCAGTCCAAACGCGACGCCGCTCAGTTCATCTCCGACGCCTTCGAGGCACTCGCTCCCTTCGGCGAAGGCGCGCTTCCCCTCAAGACCCTCGCCCAGTACCTCGTCGATCGAACTCACTAACATCTTCCAGCATCCTGCCGATAGAGCGCAGTATGCGCTCCACACGGATACCAGTCGCCCTCGCCCTCGCCGCCCTGATCATCCCCAGCGCCTACGCAGCACCGCGCCCCAGCCCCCACGACCAGCTCCGCCTCCACCAGCCCGCCCTATCCACCCGCCCCATCCCGGCGACCCTCCAGACCCCAAACGCCCCAGCCCCAAGCCTCATCCACACCTTCATCACCATCTTCTCCCGCAGCTCCTCGCGCTAGCTCGCCTCGAGACGGTCCGCAGTAGAATGGGACCACCGATGCCGCCCGAACAGCCCCTCACCGAGACCACCATCCGCGAAGCCCTCCGCGACTGCTACGACCCCGAGGTCCCACTCAACATCGTGGACCTCGGCCTCGTCTACCGCGTCTCCGTCGCCCCCGACGCCGACGCCCCCGGAGCCGGAATCCCCGGCGTCCCGCCCCGCCACCGCGTCCACATCGAGCTCACCCTCACCTCCAAAGGCTGCCCCGCCCACACCCAGATCACGGCCCAGATCCAGAACCGCCTCTTCGCCTTCCCCACCATCAGCCGCACCGACGTCGACCTCGTATGGCAGCCCCCCTGGACCCCCCAGCGCATCTCCCCCAAAGGCCGCCAGCGTCTTGGCCTCGACTAGCCATGCCCCCCGTCCCCCGCAAGAAGCGACCCATCCCCATCCGCCAAGTCACCTCCCAGGCCGTCCACCCCTTCGACCAGGCCCACGGCGTCGAGACCAGCGGCCTCATTCCCGCAGAAGAACTCCTCACCGGACATCCCAACGATGAACACGTGACCGCCTACTACGGCGTCGCACCCTCCATCCTCCGCTCCCTCATCGAGCGCTGGCTCGTTTCCCGTCCCAGCCACTCCATCGAACACGTCACCTTCATCGACATCGGCGCGGGCAAGGGCCGAGCCCTGCTCGTGGCCAGCGAGTATCCCTTCCTCCAGGTCATCGGCATTGAACTCAACCCCGCGCTCGCCGCCCTGGCCCACCGCAATCTCGATCAGTGGAATCAGTCCCCCACCCGCCTCGCCCCAATCACCCTCATCGAGCAGGACGCCCTCGAGTTCTACTTCCCCCCCACTCCCTGTCTCCTCTTCCTCTTCCACCCCTTCGAATCGCCCGTCCTGCGCAAACTCCTCCGCCGCATCGAAGCCCAGTTCGCCACACGTCCCCGAACCCTCGATCTCCTCTACGTCAACAGCGAGCACGCCAACATTCTCGACGCCCACCCCGCCTTCACACGCCTCTTCTTCGGCAAAGTCCCCATGAGCCCCGAAGACCACGTAGCCGACCTCGCCGCCATCGCCCAGCAGACCCAATATGGATCCACCGGCGACGAAGAGTGCGCGGTCTATCGCTACACCGGCCGACACCACTCCGCAACCGGGCCCATCGACTAACCTCCTCTGACAAAGTCAAAGGCCCCCGAAATACCTCGGAGGCCCAGACCTGTTGATTCGTCGTTCGCACTCGCTAGAACTTGTACTTCACCGCGAGAAGCACCGTCCGCTGTGTGTACTTTGCATCCGTGATTCCCCGGTTTGCGTTTGAGACCTGCGACACGAACGCTCGATTGTCCGTCGTAGTCAGTTTGATGGAGGTAAGGTCGCTGGTGCTATAGCCCGGCAACGGATGGTTGAGGAAATTGAATGCTGTTCCGCGGATCTCAAGCGTCTGATGTTCCGCCACGTGGAAGCCCTTGTAGATTCCAAGATCCGAATCGAAGAACGAAGGTGTGCTGAGATAAGGCGCCTGCCGAATTCCCACCTGTCCAAGCTGCGGTGCGGAGAAGCAGTCCAGGTTGATGTGCTGGTAAGTCTTTAGATTTGCGTTGGGATTGCAGGTAAGGATCGGCAGAACACTGTTCGCCGGTGTGCCGTAGTACGTAGCGGAACCGATCGTGTGACCAAGCACCGAGTTCTGAATCGTGAGGCCCAGGTTCTGGCTGGTGTTCGCCTGCAGATTTCCGCCGGCCTGCCACGTTGTGGTGCCGGTCAGCGTCCATCCGTTGACCGCACCTTTGGCGATCACGTTGCCGTGGATCGGCGAACCCAGGTCGAATGCATACGACGTGTTGATGACGTGTGGACGATCGATGTTCAGCACCCCATAGTTGTTCCGCACGTTGAATGCATCGAGTGTGCTGCTCACAATGCCCAGCGACTTGGAATACGTGTAGTTGGCGTTGTAAGTCATACGGCCCGATTGCCTCACAAGGCTCAACTGCAAACCGTTGTAATTCGCATAGCCCGCATGCGTATTCACCGAGACAGCGTTCGTCCCATAGCCCTTGTAAAAGGGATAATAGTCGACAATATTCGGTACGTTTTCAGGATCGACAGGCGCAGCGGCGCCAGTCACGGGATCGGCCCTGAACAAGCCTCCAAGCGGGATCTTGTTCTGATTCACAATAGCTGAACCTCCGACCCCCGAACCGTTACTCTGTCCGCCCAGCAGGATATTCTGCGTCTGGTTTCCCACATACGCAACCTCGAACAGCATCGCATGCGAGAGCCGCTGAGAGATTGTCAGGTTGTAGGCGTACGTCACGCCCGTCTTGTCATCGTTCTGGTCCGTGGCGTACACACTCGAAGGAAGCGCCCCAAGGTTGCCCGAACTTCCGAGCGCCCCGATCTCTTTCAGCGTAATCGCCTGTCCGCCATTGGAGTTATACGTCTTCACACCAAGCGACGTGGTCAGCGGGCCCGCATAGTCGTTGTACTGGTCGTTCCACCGGTACGCTGCCCAACCGCCGCGTAACACCGTGCTCCCGTTCCCGCGCAGATCGTACGCGAGTCCCAGCCGAGGCTCCGGGAAGACGGTCTGCACCGGCGATCCACCGATTGGAACACTCTTGTCGATCCCATGCCAGTAGACGCCCGGATACACCTTGTTGGCTGCGACGTCAGCGGCATATCGGCTAGGCTCCCACACAGCAAGACCAGTACCCGTCGCATCCTGCCAGCGACCGAGATGCTCCAGCCGCACACCCAGGTTCAGCGTCAGGTGTTTCGTGGCCTTCCAGTTATCCAGAAAATAGCCCGCTGCCGTCGTGTAGTACAAGTCATCGATCGGGTTGGTATTGTTCTGTGTAAAGCCGCTCGTAATCCCCATGAGGAAGTTCGCCAGCGGATTGACCGTACCGATATTCAACCCCGTGATCTGATCTGTCTTGGCTCCGCTCGCAAAGGAGAGCGAACCATTCGTGTAACCATAGGTGCCCTGCTTGTTTCCGCCTCGGCTCCAGAACCCACCCACCTTGAACGTGTGAGTCTTGTAGACCACCGTAAAATCATCCGAGACCGAAGGCGCCTTCTTGATCGAGTTATACGTCCCGCCCTGTTGGAAGAGATCGGGCTGCGAGATATCCGGCAGCGTGCGTGCGCCGGGCGAATTGATCGCCGGAGCTACCAGCGATGCGGAGCTATAGACCGTGCCGTACGGATAGCCGATGGTGCTGTTATATTCCGCCTTGAGATTCGTGGTGGAATAAGGATTGTCCAGCCAGCCCGTCGAGACACGCACCTCGTTCGTAGCCGACGAGTTGAAGATATGGATATAGCTTCCGCTCAACACATGCGAATGCACCGGGCTGATCAACGGACCAGCCGGATAGGCCACCGCGTTGGATGGATTGTAGTAAATATGAGCGACGCTGGTCTCCGAGTCGCTGCCATATTGATAGCTGACGAATACCTTGTTCTTGTCGCTGATGTTGTAGTCCACGCGGCCCCGATAGATATACCCGTTGTGCGTATTGCTGGGCTGCAGGAAGTAGTTATATCCGGAGGCATTGGTGGATGGATCGACATTCGCCGCCGGAAACAGCTTGAGCAGTGCCAGCGCACCGGGATCAAGATACTGGGTGGGAATCTGGGTTCCCGTCAGTGCCGTGTGGTCAGGAGTGAACCCGCCATCCAGCTTTTGGCAAAAATCGTTACCCGAGCTCTTGGCGCAGAGTGCTGCATTCGCTGGATCCGTCAGGCTGAAGTTACCGGCGCGCATAGCCGGGGTTGGAACATACGATGTGAGAGGAGAAGACGCAGGCAGGTTCTGCCGGAAGGATTCGAACCCCGCCCAGAAGATGAGCTTGCGATCATGATTGAAGTTCGTATGTGGGATCAGGATGGGTCCGCCAATACTTCCACCCGGGTAGTAGTACGAAGCCTGCGGCCGTGCGGTCGGAGTCGAACTATGCTTGTCCTGCCAGGTGTTCGCGTTCAACACACCGTTCCGCACATAGAAGTATCCCTGTCCGTGGAACTCTGCTCCACCCGACCTACTGATGACGTTGATCACCACCGGGCCTTGCGCGGCGTCGGCACCGAAGTTCGATGACTGGACCTTGACCTCCTGCGTCATATCCGGATTCACCGTCGCGATCGACCAGCACGCGCAGCCCGGATCGATGATGCTCGCCCCATCCAGCAGATAGGCCGTGCCCCCACGATAGGGCGCGCCATTCGTATTGAGTCCAACGCCCACCGCAGAACCAGACGAACCCGTGTCGCTGAAGTCGAAGCCCGGACCATTGCCGGTACTGCTCGCCGTGGTCGTCACACCCGGAAGAATCTTCAAAAGCTCAGATATATTCCTGCTCTGAATGGGAAGCCGGTCAATATCATGCGTCGAGAGGAGCGCCGATCGCTCAGCCGAATCCTCCGGCGCGATATAGTTGACGCTGCTCTCAACCGTCACCGTCTGATTCGCGGTGCCAACCGCGAGAACAAGGCTCTGCAGGGCCCGTGTGTCACCCGGGTTCACCATGATGTCTTCCCGCCGCGTACTGCGAAAACCAGGCGCCGAGATCTCAATCGCATACGTACCCGGCACAATACCGGCAAACGTAAAGTACCCACTGGAGTTACTCTCGAGCTCTCTCTTCTCCTTGCTCGCGACATTGGTCAGGATGACGTGCGCATTCGGAATAATCGCCCCGGTTGTATCCTGCACATTGCCGGAGAGGCTGGCTGTGGTCTGTGCGAAAGCGCTCAATGCGCCTCCAAGCACAAGCACCAAGATCGCCAGCAGTGGGATGGTGTGCAACAAGGTGGAATATGTCTTTCTCGGATTCATACATCGGCCTCCTTCGTCTTGAGCTACATCTCTTGGGTTGGCCGCGAGCGCACGACCGCGCAGGCGCACCGTCGTTCGCGCCGGGGGCATTCAGTCGACGGAGGTCATCCGTGCGGCTAGGGAGGCAACGAGACCGATCCTGGTGGAGGACCGGTCGCATACGCATGGCATCTACTCATCGCCCGGCCACCTCCAGAACCGATGCGTCCGAACCGCTCCAGGCCTTGGCGCCGGTGTGAGTCAACTTGCCAGCCACATCGTCCCAACGCAGTTCGGTAATCTTCTTCTCACCACGCTCATAGGCATACGTTCGACCATCGTCGTCGTAGAGCGTGAAGCTTCCATCTACGCCCGGATAGACGCGAACCTTCGCAATGGTCTGCGGGTCCATCGTGCTCTCCACCTTCGATCCCATGGGCACGATCGACCCGGCACGCACAAACAACGGGATCGTGTCGATGGGCGCAGAGACGCTGATCCTTTGGCCACCACGCAGACGCTCATTCGTCCAGAAGTTGTACCAGTCACATCCCGCAGGAAGATAGACACTGCGTGCCGTTGCCCCCTGCTCCGTGACCGGAGCCACAAGGAACGCCGGCCCAAGCATGTACTCGTCCCCAATCGTCGCCGTCTCCGGATCACTTCCAAAATCCAGGAAAAGTGCACGCATAAACGGTGCCCCCGTCTGGTTCGCGGAGTAGCCAAGAGAGTAGAGGTAGGGCATCAATTCGTAGCGAAGACGAAGGTACTTCTCTAGAATCGGCTCAGCCTGCTTCCCATAGCTCCACACTTCGTTATTCCTGCGTGAGCCGTGAGAACGAAAGTTCGGTTGAAACGCCCCATACTCAAACCACCGCGTGTAGAGTTCCGGATAGTCGTCATAGCCGCCCACATTCTCACGTGCATCGCTCGGGTCCAGCAATGGTGGATGAGCAGGCTTGTGGGAGCCCGGAAGATACTGCCACCCACCGATGTCCGTCGACCAGTAGGGCATCCCGCTCGCGACAAAGTCCAGCCCGGTCGGAACCTGCCGCTTCAACACATCCCACGTCGGCGAGATATCGCTCGACCAGAAGATAGCGCCGTTATGCTGCGCACCAAGATAGCTATCCCGAGCCAGGATGACCGCTCGCTCCTTCATGTCGTGGCGCATCCCGTTATAGAAAGCAGCCGTATGGAAGAGCGGATAGACATTGAAGAACTGTGTACCCGGGCCCACATGGAAAAAGCTTCCGTTCGGCGGAAGATCCGGCTCAGTCTCATCCGCCCAGAACGCGTCGAAGCCCTTTGACACGTAGTTGTCTCGCACGACATCCCAGTACCACTTTGCCGCCGCCGGATTTGTCGTGTCGATATCCGCCCCAGCACGATCGTAAGGCAGACCGTTGGTTGGCGTACCATCCGTCCGATGCATGAACCAGTCGTTCTTCACCAGGGTTGCGTAGAAGCGATCTTCCGGGACGAACCTTGGCCACACGCTGATCATGGTGTGGAAGTGGAGCGCATGCAGCTCGCGATTCATCGCCACCGGGTCCGGCCACTTCGCCGGATCCATATCCATCTCGCCCATCTTCGTGTAGTGAAACCAGTCGATCACCAGGTCGTCGATCGGCAGATGTCGATCCCGATACCCATGCGCGACGGCCATCAACTCACTCTGGCTGGTATACCTCTGCTTGCTTTGAATGTAGCCAAAGGCCGACTTCGGAGGAATTGGAGTATCTCCGGTCAGAAGCCGATATCCCCGGTAAATATCGTCGTATCCGCCGGCGATCACGAAGAAGCTTACCCGTTGTCCGACCTCGCTCGAGAACGTGTTCTGTCCATTGAAGCCAAACGCCGCGGTCGTCTTGGAAGGGTTATCCCAGATCAGGCCATACCCTTTGTTTGTAACCAGAAATGGCACACAAACACTCTGTCCTCCGGGGGCGTTATAGTCGTGTTCGCAATGCAGCACACGCCCACGGTGGTCGAGGATCCCCTCCTGATTCTGACCCATCCCGTAATCGTGTTCGTCCTCGGCCGCGGAAAAGCTTGCGCTCACCGTATAGAACGCAGGATCAGAGTCGCGCCGGTCATAGAGCAGGGCGGCAGTCCCGTCCTTGAAATTAGGCACCGCCATGCCCCACCCCTGCAGATCGATCAGAGACCCCCCATCCGCCTTCGCGATCTTCAGCCCCACCCCCGGTGCAGACCCATTGAAGAACCGGGCAATATCTCCCTGGGTTCCTGTTGCAGGACGCGCCGGACCATGCGGAGCAACTGTGATCGTCAGGACTGAGGAGCGCATCGTATCGCCCTCCGGCCCACTCTTCCTTGTCCACCCCACAGACGATCCCTTCGCCGTAATCCCGTATCCCGATCCCGACAACGCGTCTGCCGCAACGAGACTCAGGCTCACGCGAACGATATTCGGGGCATAGGGCTCGATCGATACCGTCGCCGCCCCACGTTCCAGTACCTCCGGGCTCTTGACCTCCTGCGCCATTACCTCCAGAGCCCTCCCCCCGACGACCGAGAACCACACGATCCCAAAGGCTGCAAAGGCCAGGGGCCTTCCCCAACCGCGAGATCTACGAATTGAATTTGCGTCTTTCACTGCCCCTCTTTCTTCCGCACCACAAGCCATCAGCACAACACTGCGAGCCTGCACCGCCTTCACTACGCTTGAACTGCTATTTGATTGACCCGAGCAATACACTCTCCCGATCATTCCACTGACAAGGTGTATTACAGTGTCCCAGCGTCGGTAACGTGGTAAAGTCAACATTCTGCGACGTTGACCATCGCGAACGAGAGGGGTAACATACCTCGATGTGACCCTGGACACCGCGCATCCGAAGCACCCGCATACCGACGATCACACCCCTGTCCTTTCGCCCGTGCAACGCCAGGCCGTGCAGGAGGCTCTGGAAGCCATCCTCAGCAGTGCGCCCATGCGGTCCACCCTGCAATGCCAGGCTCTACTGCAGTACATCGTGGAGCACACTCTCTCCGGGGAACTCTCCCTCCTGCGGGAGCGGGTAATTGGACGAGAGGTCTTCGGCCGACGAGCTGACTACGAACCCGGAGAGGACCCGGTCGTCCGCATTCGCGCCGCCGACCTCCGCAAGCGTCTTGCCCTGTACTATCAATCGCTTCACGTCATTCCCGATGTCCGTGTCGACGTCCCTTCAGGCTCCTACAAAGCCAGCTTTACCTGGAGAGCCGATACCCCGCCGACCGCCATCACGTCCACCGCTCTTCATCCAGAGCATTCGCCTGAGACCCCGGCCTTCGAGACGCCGTCGTTCATCGGCAACCTCCCTCTCGCGCCCCATGCAGAGACCTCAGTCATTCCCCCCGATCAAGATTCCGTCGCACACGCGCCGCTGCCTCAACGGGTTCATTCTTCGTTCCACTATAAAAAGATTGCGCTCCTCATCTTCTGTGCCGTGCTGATCGCTGGCCTCATGGCGGCAGCGAACTGGTACCGCGGACGATCGGACCGGATACTCCGAACCTTTTGGGCCCCGGTTCTGGATAGCCCCAAGTCTGCGTTGCTTTCCATCGGAAGCAACGCCGTTTACCGTGTCTCCGACGAAAAGGCTGATGAATACAGTCGCAGGAACCACCTGGAAAACTCTGGCATGGAATTCTTCCCACAGTTCGATTCCAACCAGACCATCATCTCCACTGGTCTGCATCCCGCGGAGAACAGCTTTGTCGCGCTGGGCGATGTGGCCTCTGTTTCGGAGGTAGTAGGGACGCTCGCGCACTTCAACAAGGGCTACCAGGAGCGCTTCCCCAACGATGTATCCTTCGCCGAGGTCCGCAACAATCCCACCGTCCTCATTGGCGGATTCAACAACCCGATGACCCGCGAGTTGACGCGCAACTTTCGCTTCGTCCTCTCCGCCCGCAACCGCATCGAAGATCGCCAGGAGCCGGGGAAGGCTTGGGTCCTGAACGCCTCCACCGACTCCCACGACACGGAAGACTTCGCAATCATCACTCGCGTCCTCCGTCACGACGAAGACGAGCCAATGGTAAGCGTCGCAGGCATGGGTCAATACGGTACCCTCGCCGCCACTGACTTCGTCTGCAAACCGGAGGCGATACGGCAACTCAGCGCCGCCCTGGGCAAAGATGGGTTGCGCAAGAACTTTCAGGTAGTACTGCGCATCAAGATCATGGACTTCAAACCTACCTCTACCTCCATCGTTGCAACCCACATCTGGTAGACGCCTCTTCGTCTGACTGTCGGACGTCCGATAGCCAAGTGCCCCGCGAGTTGTTGAGCGGGCGCCGAAGGAAAGCACTCCATGCAGGCGCGGACGATGTCACAGCGTTCGTTGAAATCCAACATGTCGTCTCAGCACCAGAGCTGCCGCTCCGCGTAGCCTGGCAGACTCTCCATCCGGCAGCGCGGCGATTCTGGGAGGCGGCCCGGCGAGCATACCCTTTGCAATCTCCGCTTCGATGATTGGGCTGATCATCTCCCAACGCAAAGTGATGTCCCCGGCGAACAAAATCGTCTGCGGATTCAACACCGCGGTAACGATCCTCATCCCGCGGCCGATGGCCATGGCCTGTTTCTGGAGAGCCTCTCGCGCCCTCACATTGCCACTCGCTTCCATGTTCATGAGTTGCTGGATGCTCGGAGCTTGACGCGTCGTTGCCCCTTCCTGGAAGTAGCGGATCGCCGCGCGGGATGAAGCGAATATCTCGAAACATCCCACCTGGCCACACGCGCACTTAGGACCTTCGGTCGAGACTGGAACGTGCCCAATCTCACCCGCCATCCCCCCGACGCCTTCGACGAGGGCTCCGTTCAACAGCACTGCCGCACCGACGCCCTCGGAGATTGTGACGACGACTGCATCGCGGACCCCGTCCATACGACCGAACCAGATCTCGGAGAGCATGCAAGCGTTGGCCGCGTTGTCCAACTCAACCTGTAACTTCAGCTTCTTCTGCAGCGTCCCCTGGATATCAAAGCCGACCCATGGCAGATTCGGCGCGAACGCCAACCTTTGCGTTGTACGATCCACGCGTCCTGGCATACTGAGCCCCACTCCCTCACAGGTCTTGCGTGGGAAGTGTTCGCGGAGGCGTGACATGCCATCCGCGATGGCCTCGATCCCGCGCTTTGGGTCGTCGATCAGTGGAATCATCGCCCGTTCCAGAAAGCGTCCGTTAAGATCAACCGCAGCAAGGATAGCCTGCGATGGACGCACGTCTGCCACTAGAATCATGAGGTCCTCATTCATGCTGAGCATCGTAGGACGTCGGCCGCGCGCTGTCTTCAGCACCGAGCCCTCGCGAATCCACGACTCCGCGATCAACTGCTCGACGATGGACGACACCGTGGATCGCTGCAGGCCGGATCGATTCGCGATCTCCACGCGGGAGATCGGTTGGTGGCGCCGAAGCATATCCAGGACGAGATCCCGGTTTACGTCCCGGATCCCGTTACCCGTGGCGACCGGGGCACCGGACCGATTCATCCCGCGTTTCAGCACTCGAACCTCCTTGGATGACCCATGCTATCCCGTTGGGAGAGCATTTCTTTCACGGATCAATCGTAAATCGTATCTCCGTGATCCAGTCTAAGCTGGAAGAGTTGAGATCAAGAGGTAGCAGATGTGTGACATGAACCTGAGAGGGTTGACAGCAGTTGTAGTAGGCGGAACCTCCGGGATAGGCCGGTCCCTGGCCCTTGGACTGGCGCGGGCCGGGGCAGATGTCATCGCGAGTTCCAGGTCAGAGCAAGCCGTGGAGACTGTCGCGAAGGAGATTGTGGCCTGTGGAGTCAGAACAGTACGCGTGACGAGCGATGTGGCGAGCAGGAGTTCGCTCATGGCGCTCCAACAGGCCGCTTTCGATGAATTTGGATCAGTCGAAATCCTAATTAATTCCGCTGGTGTGACCAGGCGCGTTCCTACGCTCGAGCTTGACGATGAGACATGGTACCGCATCCTCAATGTGAACCTCACCGGCACCCTTCGCGCGTGCCAGATCTTCGGAGCGCCCATGCTTAAGCGTGGGTTCGGGCGAATCATCAACATCGCCTCGCTGGCCAGCTTTGTGGCCTTTCAGGAGGTGGCGGCCTACGGAGCCAGCAAAGCAGCAGTGGCTTCGCTGACGAGGTCGCTCGCCGTGGAATGGGCAAGCTCGGGGGTCACAGTCAACGCCATCGCGCCAGGTGTCTTCCCAACCGCGCTGAACAGCAAGATCATCGATAGCCCCCGCGGTCAGGAGTTATTGATGCGCACCCCGACAGGGCGATATGGAAATCCCGACGAACTCGTGTCAACGGCCGTCTATCTCGCCAGCCGCGAAACCAGTTTTACTACCGGACAGGTCTTCGCGGTCGATGGCGGATTCCTCGCCAGCGGGGTCAACCAGGCGTGATGCCAGGGAGCGTATCTTAGCCAGCCATAGACGCCCTACGGGTTCACGCCGCAATTTGATTCAGGCACTGTCCTAATTCGGACCTGACCCAGATCGGCCGCCAAACGATCTCGATCCATCGAAGAGACCAGGCCTCGCAAAGCCTGAATTTTCTTGACATTCAAATTCGAGCGCCTCTATAGTTCGATCCGCTTCCAAAAGAAGGTGGGGAGACGTCATGAATAAAGAATTTGGCTCGCAACTCCTGCGGTCTGTTACTCTCCTGGTTTCAGTGCTCTGCTGCTCGATGTCGACCTCCGCGCAGACTCTCTACGGAAGTCTCAACGGCGTTGTCACCGATTCCACCGGCTCCGTCATCCCCGGAGCAAAGGTGACCGCGACCAACCCCGCAACCGGACTCTCCCGCTCCGACACAACCGACCCCACTGGCTCCTACCAGTTCACCGATCTGCCTCCCGGCACCTATGACGTCACCTTTGTGGCCGCGGGCTTCGGACAGGTGACATCGAAAGATGTGCCCATCGCAGCCAACCAGACGCGCCGCATCGATACCGTCATGACGACAGGAGTCGTGGTGCAGACGGTCGAGGTCAGTACGGCTCCCCCGTCCCTGCAAACCGAGCGGGCGGATGTGAACTACGAGATCTCGCCGACCCAGGTCCAGGAGCTTCCCACAACATCGACCGCCGGCCGCAACTTCCAGGGTCTCTACCGCCTGATCCCCGGCGTTCCCCCACCCACCGAGAACAACTCACAGGCCGGCAACCCCGGACGCACACAGGCAGTCACCGCCAACGGAGTCGTCAATACCGTGAACTCCACCAAGATCGACGGAGCGGCAGTTGGTTATCCGTGGCTCCAGTCGATCGTCGCGTACATCCCGCCGACCGACTCCATCGAGTCCGCGAATATCGTAACCAACAGCTTCAACGCGGAGCAGGGAGCCGCGGGTGGAATCGCCGCCAATCTTATCGTGAAGACCGGAACCAATCACTTCCACGGCACCGCATGGGAGTACAACTCCATCGCGCAGTTCAACGCGCGCCAGTACTTCACGCGCTACACCACGGTGCCAGTCACACCGAAGAATATCTATAACGAATTCGGTGCGAACATTGGCGGACCCATTCGCAAAGACAAGCTCTTCTTCTTCTTCGGATATAACCGCGTATCCCTCCGCCAGTACAAGACAGGATCGGCGATGACCGTACCGCTGGCCGCGTTGCGAAACGGCGATTTCTCCTCAAGCGGCACAACCATCTACGACCCCTTGACAGGCGCAGCAAACGGTTCCGGTCGCAGCGCCTTCCCCAATAACATCATCCCCGCCTCACGCATCAGCCCCGCGGCACAGAAGATCCTCGCGAGGCTTCCGACGGAGAAGCTCAACGCCACCTCCGGCAACTACCCCGGCGGGGCAGTCCTTCAGTTCGACCGCGCAGCCTACGATACAAAGGTCAGCTATAACCCAACCGACAGGACAACGTTCTTCGGACGCTATTCCGTCCAGCGTTCGCAGATCACAGATCCTCCCGCCCTCGGAGCCGCAATCGGCAACACCTGGGATGGAGGCCAGCCCGGCTCCGCCCCCGGAACCATTCAGAACGTTGGACTCGGCTCCACGCACAGCTTCACGCCGAACTTTCTCATCGATGCCAACGCCGGTTTCGTCCGCATCAATCTGGCAGCCAAGGCTCCCGACTATGGAACGAACGTTGGTCTCGATGCACTCGGAATTCCCGGAACCAATGGCACCGCGCCCTTTCAGTCCGGCACGCCCGGCTTCATTGTCGCCAACAACTCGAGCTTCGGAAACTACATCCAGTCCAACCCCTTCCAGTTTCGCGACATGCAGTACGTCGGCAACGTGAACGCAACCTACATCCGCGGCAAACACTCGATGCGTTTCGGTGGAGAGTACGTCCACTCCGCCATCAATCATCTGCAGGCAAACAACGCAGGCCCACGCGGCCAGTTCACGTTTACAGGCGGTGTGACCGGCAACAACAGCGGCGTCTCTGCCGATGGACCGAACTACTATCGCTCCGTCGCCGACCTTCTTCTCGGATTCCCCCAGGCCATCGGAAAAACCGTCCAGCTCTTCCAGCCAAACGGCCCACGATTCTCAGCCTTCAGCTTCTTCGCCCAGGACACGTGGAAGGCAGGCAATAACCTTACGATCAACTACGGCGTTCGGTACGAGTACTATCCCTTCGCCAACCGCGATCACACCGGTGTCTTCCGTTTTGATCCCGCGACCAGCAACGTCTTGATCGGAGGTCGCGGCAACACGCCAACCAGCACAGGCGAAGACGTCGGCCATGGCCTGCTTGTACCGCGGTTCGGCATCAATTACCGCGTCAACGACAAGACGGTGCTTCGTTCCGGAGCCGGTATCACGGTCGACCCGGAAAACTTCCGCTTCTTCCGTGACTCCTATCCCGCACTCATCACTCTCAACAACACCGGAGCAAATAACTATCTTCCCTCCGGAGCACTCACCACTCCCAACGCCGCCGCTCCCAACATGAACACCCTTCCCACGGGAACGCTCAGTGCCGGAGTCCCCACCGTCGGGATCCCGGATATATCCTCCGGCGTCGTCCCCCTGCCATACAACTTCACCACCCAGACCGCCCCGCAGAAGTGGCGCCGCGGCTACATCGAAACATGGAATCTCTTCATCGATCGCGATCTCTTCCGCGAGGTCGTGGCGAGCGTCGGTTACGTCGGCACACACCACGTCCGTCAGGTGGTTGGCCTCGACATCAACGCCGGTGGAGTAAGCCCGCTTGGTTCCGCGAGCCGCCCGCTGTTCGCAAATGCCTCCGCTCCCGGTGGCGCCTTGCGTTACACGGGAACCATCCTCGATGTGCAGCCCCTCGCCGACGAAGAATACTCCGGCCTGCAGATGCAGATCAGCGAGCGCCAGTTCCGCTCACTCCAGTTCGGCTACAGCTACACCTGGTCCCACTACATGAACAACTGGGATGCAGACTCCACGCTCGGCTCCCTCACCTTCAACACGCCCGCTCTCTTCAAGCGCAACTTCGCAACCTCTGGCTTCGACCGCAAGCATCTCAACGCCCTCTGGACCGTCTACAAACTACCCTTCGGTCATGGCCGCCAGTTCATGAACACCGGCCTGCTCGGCAGGATCGTCGGAGGCTGGGACCTCAACACGATCACCACCTACTACAGCGGCAAACCATTCCAGATCACCGACGGCTCGCAGAACGGAAATGGAGACATGGTCGTCCCCAACCAGCTCTCCAAGCCTGCGCTCACTGGCACCAAGTACCTCGCCGGTTCCACCACGTATCCCTACTACCTGGTCAATAGTGGAAACTACACCAAGCTTCCCAACGCCGCCGCCAACGGCAATGTCGGTCGTAATTCCGTCCGGGGCCCAGGCTACTTCAACCTGGACGCAGGCCTCACCCGCAACATCCCCATCTATCGAGAGACAGCCGTCGTCCTCAAGGCAGAATCCTTCGACGTCACCAACACGCCCCAGTGGGGACAGCCTATCTCCGATGTAAACAACGCCGGCTTTGGCCAGATCCAGAGCGTCCTCTCCACCAGCAACCGCGTCATCCGCTTCAGCGGTCGAATCTCCTTCTGATAAGAAACAGGCGCTCGCTCAAGCTGCGATTGGGGTGATTTGAACGTCGAATCCGAGGTTTTGGAGGCGGTTGACGAGTCGCAGGACGTGTTTGCCTTTGGCTCGGTTGTCGAAGTGGTT
>JAMFSC010000067.1 GCA_026225095.1 bacterium | reverse complement strand
TTGGTGCTGGTGTAGAGGAAAACAAACGCAGATTCCCTACGGGAATGACAGACAGAAGGGCAAAGACCACTACAGCAAGGCTGACTTTGCTCTAGACCTTCGGCCTAGGCTGATATATGCCGGGCCTCCGGCCCTGAAGACCACAACTATTGGAGAATAGCGCCAGCCGTCCGGGAGTCAACATGGCCGGCTTGATCAGAGATTGCTTAGAAGCGGTGGATGCGGCCTCGGAGTTTGGTGAGTTGGCGGCGGTCCTGCTTGGTGGGGCGGCCTTCGGCGACTCCACCCATGGCGAGCATGGTCTTGCGTTCTTCAGCTACGCGGGCGCGTTCGAAACGGCTCTCGTCGGTCTCGTGGTAGTAGGTCTGGGCGACGGTCGCGGGGCCTCGGACCTCGGCGGGGAGGAGGACCTCGACGGTGAAGATTCCGGCTTCGTTGGTGATGCGGAGGGTGTCACCGGCCTTGATGTCGCGGGAGGCCTTGGCGCGGTGGCCGTTGGCCTCGATGCGGCCGATGTCGCAGGCGTCGGAGGCGAGGGAGCGGGTTTTGAAGAAGCGGGCGGCCCAGAGCCACTTGTCGATGCGAACGGATTCCATGGGGCTATTTTCGCTGATTGGATGAGGGACGGGCTAGTGTGGGGTAGGGGCTCTTAGGTAAGTACCGTTCGTGGTGACGTGGCGCCCCTTATAGGTCGGGCCTACAGCCCTCGATCGGTTTGTGGGCCAGGACCTGGGGCTGCGCCCCAGGCTGGTATAGGGCGTGCCTTCGGCCCTCAAGACCAAGCTGACCGCGGTAGACAGCGGCAGACAGCAGCAAACCAAGGTAGATCAGGGCGATTGGAGGACGGATCTGTCGCGGACTTCGTGCCGGTGTGGAGGAGAACAAACGCAGATTCCCTGCGGGAATGACAGACAGGAGGGCAAAGACCAGGACGGACAACGGCGGATCACAGTGATTGGAGGAGGGCCTTAGCGGCGGGTGCGGAAGGCGTTGGCGCGGGAGAACTCGTCGCGGAGTTCGGGGGTGCGGAGGTTTTCGCGGAGGTGGGCGAGGCGCTGCTCGAGGGCGTAGAGGGTGGCGGCGACGTTGTCGGTGTTGGTCATGGCGACGTCGCGCCACATGCTGTAGGGGCTGGCTCCGAGACGGGTCATCTCGCGGAGGGCGCGGCCACCGATGGCGGAGATCTCGCGGGTGTCGCCGAACTCGTCTTCGAAGAGCGCGGCCATGGCGGTGGCGACGAACTGCGGCATGTGGCTGACCCAGGCGCAGATCTTGTCGTGGCGGATGGGGTCCATATCCATCGAACGGCAGCCGATCTTGTTGATCCAGCTGCGCCACTCGCGGGTGGCGGGGGTCTCCTCGCCGAGGGGGGTGAAGAGCCACATGGCGGATTCGAGCAGGCGGGCTTCGGCGAGGGCGGCGCCTCCGGACTCCTTGCCGGCCATGGGGTGGCCGGGGAGGAACGTCGCCTGGCCGGGTGCGTTGTAGAGGGTGGCGGCGAGGTCGGCGATGGCGGCCTTGGTGCTGCCGACGTCGGTGAGGAGCTGGTGCGGCTTGAGGATGGGGCCGAGGCGCTTCATCCAGTCCAGGATGGCGAGGACGGGGACGGCGAGGAGGATGACGTCGGCGGCTTCGAGGGCGAGCATTCCCGACGCGGCGTCGTCCACGATGGTGTCGACGGCTTCCATTTTAAGGGCGGTCTTGCGCTCTTCGGGGTTGGAGTCGATGCCGGTGATGGTGCCGGGGAACTCCACCGCGCGCAGGGCGAGGCCGACCGAGGAGCCGATCAGCCCCGTTCCGACGATGACGACACGATCCATTTCACAAACTCCCAACCGCGGGTTCACAAACTCCCAAGCGCAGGCTGCTTAGGCGATGGTACGCCCGACGACGGGGGCGAGGCGGCGGAGTTGCTCGACGAGCTTCTCGAGCTGTTCCGGAAAGAGACTCTGGGCTCCGTCGGACATGGCCTTGTCGGGGTTGGGGTGCATCTCCATGAGGAGGCCGTCGGCACCGGCGGCGACCGAGGCGAGGGCCATGGGGGGGACGAGATCGCGCTTGCCGACGCCGTGGGAGGGGTCTCCGAAGACGGGGAGGTGGGTGAGCTTTTTGAGGACGGGGATGGCGGAGATGTCCATCGTGTTGCGGGTGTAGGTCTCGAAGGTACGGATTCCACGCTCGCAGAGGATGAGGTCGTAGTTTCCACCGCTCAGGATGTATTCCGCGGACAGTAAGACCTCTTCGATGGTGGCGGCGATTCCGCGCTTGAGCAGGACGGGCTTGCGGACGTAGCCGAGTTCGCGGAGGAGATTGAAGTTCTGCATGTTGCGGGCACCGACCTGGAAGCAGTCGATGTAGGGCAGCATGAGCTCGATCTGGGAGATCTCCATGACCTCGGTGATGACGAGGAGGCCGGTTTCGTTGGAGACCTCGCGGAGGAGCTTGAGGCCTTCGAGGCCCATGCCCTGGAAGGAGTAGGGCGAGCTGCGGGGTTTGAAGGCTCCGCCACGGAGGAACTTGGCGCCGGCGGCGGCGGATTGTTTGGCGCTCAACAGGATCTGCTCGCGGGATTCGACCGAGCAGGGGCCGGCCATGATGATGACCTCGTTGCCGCCGACGACGACACCGTTGGGGAAGGTGATGGTGGTTCCCTCGGGACGGAAGCTGCGGCCGGCGAGCTTGTAGGGGGAGGAGATGCGGTAGGCCTCGAAGACTCCCTTGAGGACCTTGAACTCGGAGACGTCGAAGTGGCCGGGAGTTCCGACGCCGGCGAGGATGGTCTGCTGGGCGCCGGTGGTGCGGTGTACGTCGAATCCGAGCTCAACCATGCGCTCGATGACGGAGTGGATATCCTGCTCGGTTGCTGCGTCCTGCATCGCTACGATCATCGTCTTGTATCGCCTTTTCTCTTGTTGGGTGCGTAAATTTCAGGGCCTTTGCTGGAGGGTTCGCATGACGTCGACGACGCGCTCGTAGACGTGCTGGATCTCGGCGTCGGCGAGGGGGCCGGGGTTGACGGCGCGGACGTGGTCGAAGACCTGTTGCTCGCGGTTGGGTTCGTAGACGGGGAGCGCGGCCTTGCGCTTGAGCTCGCCGATGGCCGCGGCGGCCTCGGCCCGTTTGCTGATGAGGACGACGATCTGCTCGTCGAGGTCATCGATCTTCTGTCGCCAGTCGGCTATGTCCACGTGGGTTCCTCTTGATTCATGTTCAATCCTACCTTCGGAGGCTTGCGATGAAGTGTCCGACGGCCTTTGCCGCGTCCTCCGGGCCGGTCTTTTCGATGAGGGCGACGATCGCGCTGCCGATGACGGCGGCATCGGCGAACTCGCCAACCGCCTTCACGTGGGTCGCGTTCGAGATTCCGAATCCTACCGCAATGGGGAGGTCGGTGAACTTGCGGAGACGCGCGACGAGGTCCGGGGCGTCGCTGGCCACGGTGTCGCGGGTTCCGGTGATGCCGACGCGGGAGATGGCGTAGACGAAACCCTTCGAGTTTTCGCCGATGGCCTTGAGGCGCTTGTCGGGGCTGGTGGGGGCGGCGAGGAAGATCGGTGCGAGATTATTGGCGGACATTGCGGCGAGGTATTCGCCGGCCTCTTCGACGATCATGTCGGTGAGGAGGACTCCGTCGGCACCGGCTTCGGCGGCTTTGGCGCAGAAGGCTTCCATGCCCATGCGGACGATGGGGTTCAGGTAGCTGAAGAGGACGAGGCCGCAGGTGGGGCGGGCCCGGCGGAGGTCGGCGGTGAGGTCGAGGACGTCCGAGAGGCGGGTTCCTCGGGCGACGGCGCGCTCGCTGGCTCGCTGGATGACGGGGCCGTCGGCGAGGGGGTCGGAGAAGGGGACGCCGAGCTCGATGACGTCGGCACCGTTGTCGATGGCGGCGAGGGCGATTTCGCGGGTGGTGGCGAGGTCGGGGTCACCGGCGGTGAGGTAGGCGATGATGCCGGGCTTATGTGGAAAGGCGATGGGCACTATGAGTCCTCCCGGCGATCCGAATACAGATAATAAAAGTCGAAATCGACGCTGAGATGAAGCTTGGCGAGCCCCATTATAAGTTCCTCTTCGAAGTGCATTCCCGGGTAATCGCTATGGAACCACCCTACAAGTTGCATATAGGCGGTGTGTGTCTTCTTGATCTCAGCGATCTCTGCGCTCTTGGTCTGAAGCTGATCGAGAACGTCCATGACCTGCGTTTCTAGCGATGCGAAATGATCTAGTTGCGAGTCAAGATTCCATCGACTGAACTTTCGCTCGTAGTGCGTCTTCTCATTCCGATCACCCTTCTTCCATGCCTCGCTTGGCGAAATCCCGAGCATCTGTGTGATCTCAGAGGGGTCGAAATCTCCGGCCACTGCGAAATATGCCTTGTACTCGTTCGCTCTGGTCATAACGCAATCTTTTCCTTAGCTCCCGCCAGATTGAGTTCGCGGGCCATGATGCCCATGTCTTTGTCGCCGCGGCCGCTGAGGTTGATCATCAGGATCTGGTCTTTCGCCATCGTGGCGGCCATGCGGATGCCCTCGGCGACGGCGTGGGCGCTCTCGAGCGCGGGGACGATGCCCTCGGTGCGGGAGAGGGTGACGGTCGCCTTCAGCGCCTCATCGTCCGAGCAGGAGACGTACTGGGCGCGGCCGGAGTCGTGGAGCATTGCGTGCTCGGGGCCTACCGAGGCGTAGTCGAGGCCGGCGGAGACGGAGTGCGTGGTGGCGACCTGGCCGTAGTCGTTCTGGAGGACGTAGGAGTAGGTTCCCTGGAGGACGCCGGGGAGGCCTCCGCCGACCTTCTGGAAGCGGGCGGCGTGTTCGCCGAGGGCGGTTCCGCGGCCTCCGGCTTCGACGCCGATGAGCTGGACGTTGGCGTCGGGGATGAACTCGTAGAAGGCTCCGATGGCGTTCGATCCGCCACCGACACAGGCGACCACGGCCTGGGGGAGGGTGCCGACCTCTTCGAGGAACTGGCGGCGGGCTTCGATCGAGATGACGCGGTGGAAGTTGCGCACCATGGTGGGGTAGGGGTGGGCTCCGAGGGCTGAGCCGAGGATGTAATACGTCGTGCGGACGTTGGTGACCCAGTCGCGCATGGCCTCGTTGATGGCGTCTTTGAGCGTCGCGGAACCGGAGGCTACGCCGCGGACATCGGCACCGAGCAGGCGCATGCGGTAGACGTTGAGCTCCTGGCGGCGCATGTCTTCTTCGCCCATGTAGATGACGCAGTCGAGGCCGAGGAGGGCGCAGACGGTGGCGGTGGCGACTCCGTGCTGGCCGGCGCCGGTTTCGGCGATGATGCGCTGCTTGCCCATGCGGCGGGCGAGCAGGCCCTGGCCGAGGGCGTTGTTGATCTTGTGCGCGCCGGTGTGGAGGAGGTCTTCGCGCTTGAGGTAGATTTTGGCTCCGCCGGTGATCTCCGACAGGCGCTTGGCGAAGTAGAGCGGGGTGGGGCGGCCGCAGTAGTGGTGGAGGAGGCCGTCAAGTTCGGTGTGGAAGGCGGGGTCGGCCTGGGCCTCGGCGTAGGCGACCTCAAGCTCTTCGAGCGCCGCCATGAGCGTCTCGGGCACGTAGCGTCCGCCGTAGACGCCGAAGCGTCCGGCTGCTGTTTCCACTGGATTCAATACCGCAGATGCCATATTCGAAACTCCTTCCGCAGAAAGGCGGGCCAAACAGCAGAAAAGCCGCACCTGTTGAGGTTGCGGCTCGTGTCGTTGTCAGAATCGTCTGAAGCGTGAAGCAAACTTTCAGATGAACCCTACCCCGCCGAGGCCGCTACCGTACGCCAGTAGCGGAACGTAAACGACGGGCTGGAGAACAGAATCATCTTGCCCTTTACCTTACATGGGCCGGGGCGGGATCGCAACTGCGACTTTGCGCGCGGGCGGGGTAATCTGGTGGGATGGGATCGATGATCGGTTTGGCGGATGTGCTGGCGGCGCGTGAACGGGTGAGGGGGTCGGTGTACCTTTCGCCATGTCCTCACTCGGTGATGCTTTCGAGGTTGACCGGGCAGGAGATCTACCTGAAGCTCGAGAACTTGCAGATGACGGGCTCGTTCAAGGAGCGCGGTGCGTTGAACCGGATTGCGCTGCTAACGCCGGAGCAGGCGGCGCGGGGTGTGGTGGCGGCGAGCGCGGGGAACCATGCACAGGGGGTGGCCTACCATGCGACGGCGCGGGGGATCCGGTCGATCATCGTGATGCCGCTGCCGACTCCGCTGGTGAAGGTGACGGCGACGCGTGGGTTTGGCGCGGAGGTTGTGCTGTTCGGGGCCAACTATGACGAGGCCTGCGAGGAGGCGACGCGGATCTGCACGGCGGAGGGAATGACCTTTATCCATCCCTTTGACGATGCGATGGTGATGGCCGGGCAGGGGACGATCGGGCTGGAGTTGCTGGAGCAGATTCCTCAGCTTGAAGCAGTGGTGGTGCCGATCGGGGGTGGGGGGCTGATTGGCGGGATTGCGTGCGCCGTGAAGGAGTCGCGGCCTGACATCCGGGTGATCGGGGTGCAGACGGCGCGGCTGCCTTCGATGGCGGAGGCGATCCGTGAGGGCCACCCGGTGACGCTGGTTCCGTCGACGACGATTGCGGACGGGATCGCGGTGCGGCGGGCGGGGTCGGTGACCTTTCCGGTGGTGGAGAAGTATGTCGACGAGATTGTGACGGTAGAGGAAGATGAGATCGCGTCGGCGATCCTGGTGCTGCTGGAGCGGGAGAAGACGCTGGCAGAGGGCGCGGGTGCGACGGCGCTGGCGGCTCTGTTGCAGAAGAAGACCAGCCTGAGCGGCGCGCATACGGCGGTGCTGGTGTGCGGCGGCAACATCGATGTGACGCTGCTCTCGCGCATCATCGAACGTGGCCTGGTGCAGGATGGCAGGATGATCCGGTTGCGGATCCACCTTTTAGACAAGCCGGGGGCGCTCGCGGAGCTGACGCGGCTGCTGGCGAGTCTGCGGGCCAATATCGTTGACACGCTCTATAACCGGGCTTACTACGGGGTGAACCTGGGGGATACGACGATCGACATCACGCTGGAGACGCGGGGGCGGGAGCAGGTGGCGGAGCTATTGGAGGCTCTGACGGCGGCGGGGTATCAGCATAGTCGGGTGATCTAGATCAGATTCGCTGAAGGCGTCATGGTGCTGTGGGCTCCGAACCCACCTTAGCGACGGTGAGACGTGTCGCGAAGGTGGGGCACCCAACTTCACGCCGTCAGGCAATCTGCTCCAAGAGGGGCTGCCCTGCAAAGTTGCACGCCTGCCGGCTTCGTTGACCGAAATGTATTGCCCTGTCCCGTATTCTCACGACAGGATCCGTGATTTCGAAATTTGAACTCGAAGGATAGAGATGATGGCTGAGAGCAGAACCTTTCCCACCACCACCCGCCCACTGACGGTCTCGCGGCCGGAGGATCGCATTAATGTTTGCGTCGGCGCCGACACCTACTCGATTGTGGTGCAAGGATCGCAGACGGAGGAGAAGCTTGCCGTCATCGACATGCTCATCCCGCCGGGCGGTGGTCCCATCCCGCACGCGCATGAATGCGAGGAGACCTTCTACGTGCTCGAAGGTGAGGTCACGATCTTCTGCCATGACG
>JAMFSC010000066.1 GCA_026225095.1 bacterium | reverse complement strand
CATTCCTGTAGTCGATCGCAAAAATACAGCGAAGACCAGTATCGTTCTTGAGTACGACTCTAGAAGGTCACGGTACTAGTGCTCGACAAGCCACTCAAGATCGAAGCGAACTTCTACGCCGTTACGGAATGGACTCCACTCGCCACCGACGCCGCCAAGAAGGAAGTCGTCAAGCGTCGGCGTCACACCAATATGTCAAAGGCCGGACTCATCTCTTCCATGAAGGATGAGAGCAAGGTCAATCAGCGTGATGTCTTGATTGACGAAGGCAAGCAGGCGGACATCGAGGTTCTCGGGGACTGCCTTCGGGCGCTCAGTGATGGGCAAACGCTTGGCGACCTATCCCTGACCATCGTTCTCTATGGCAAAGACAAAGCCGTCATCGACCGCGAGATTGCCGACTTCGCGACCGTCTTTACGAACGCAGACGGTTCGCTCTTTCCGGAGACCTACAACCAGCTCAATGCGCTCTTCGCCGTGATCCCCGGCAATTACGCGCAGAACCTCCGCAAGATGTACATGCACCTGAGCAACTACGCCGACCTTTCGTTCTTCTTCACGATCCTGCAAGGTGAGAAACACAATCCGCATCTTGGAACTGAGTACCTGGCCGTCATGGAGACGGACAACGCCACGCCTTACTACCTCAACCTGCATAACGGCGAGGCGGCACATACGCTCATCCTCGGAATGACCGGCTCAGGCAAGACAACTTTGATTATGCAGGTCCTCCGGCAGATACAGAGCCGGGGCCACGCCGCCATCGTCTACGACCCGGCCTGCGAGTTCATCCAGAGGTTCTACGACCAGAAACGGGGCGACCTGGTTCTCAATCCGTTGGATGAACGGTGCCCCTACTGGGGACCGTCCGAGGAGCTGCGCCGGAAGGCCGAGGCGAAGGCTATCGCCGCTTCGCTCTACCAGCCGACGAGCGACAAGAAGGGCGAGTTCTTCACTGAGACGCCTCAAAAAATCTTCGCCCATCTGCTGACCTACGGCCCGAATCCACGGCAGCTTGTCGAGTGGCTTTCCAATCCCGCCGAGATTGACCAGCGTGTGCGCGGGACAGAGATGGAAGCCATGATCGTCAAGGGCGCACAGCAGCAGCGGAATGGCGTTCTCGCTTCACTCGGATTGGTCGCAGACAGTCTGCGGATGCTCCCAACCAAGGAACAGGCGAAGAACAAAACGTGGAGTGCGACCGAATGGGCGGTCGAGCGCAAGGGCTGGATCTTCATTACGTCGAGTGCCACGGAACGCGAGGCCCTGAGACCGCTACACAGTTTATGGATCGACCTTCTCGTAATGCGCTTGCTGACCGCGCCGCAGGAAAATCAAACTCCCGTCTGGTTCGTTCTGGATGAACTCGCCAGCCTCCAGCGCCTCCCGCAACTCCATACAGCCATCACCGAAAACCGGAAATCTAAGAACCCGGTCGTTCTCGGATTTCAGGGAAAAGCTCAGTTGGAAGTCATCTACGGTCATCTCGCCGAGGTCATGCTCTCGCAGCCCGCAACCAAGATATTCCTCAAAACGACGGAGCCAAAGGCCGCCGAATGGGTATCGAAGGCTCTGTTGCAAAAATGGGCGTGGGCGCAGATATCCGAGACGGTGCCCTTGCCGAGGTGTCATGCCGGTTGGAGTTCGAGTTCTTCAGCGATGAGTGCGGCGGCCTCAGCGAGCGCACTGGCACCGATACCGAAAGCGCGTTCGACGATGCGCGCCTCGCCACGAATGTCTTGCGTGAGGTTGAAGATCGCCGCCTGGCCTTTGCGTAGAGCACGCATCACCTCAAATCCCATGATGGTTGCGTAGGCGGTCTTCAGCGTCTTGAAGCCTCTCACTGGACGGATCAGTTGCTTCAGCTTGCCATGATCGGCTTCGACAACATTGTTCAGATATTTGACCTGTCGATGCACCGTTTCCTCAGGACACTTGCCTTCGGCCTTCAGCTCTGAAATCGCAATACCGTAGGTTGGCGCTTTGTCCGTGTTGATGACCTCTGGCCTCTCCCAAGCCTTCAAACCATTCAACGCCTTGCCGAGGAAGCGCTTCGCTGCTTTGGCGTTCCTTGTCGGCGAGAGATAGAAATCGATCGTGTTCCCCTCCTTGTCGAGCGCCCGGTATAGATAGGCCCATTTGCCGCGCACTTTCACGTAAGTCTCATCGACCCGCCAGCTTGTCGACCGCGGGCTACGCCACTGCCAGCGCAGTCGTTTTTCCATCTCCGGCGCATACCTCTGAACCCAACGGTAGATTGTGGAGTGATCAACGGGCACGCCACGTTCGCCCATCATCTGCTCGAGATCACGATAGCTAATCCCATACCGGCAGTACCATCGCACCGCCCAAAGGATGATCTCGCCTTCAAAATGACGCCACTTGAACTCTGACATCAGCAACTCCCCCGCGTTCAGCCCATTCTCACGCGGTCGCTACAATTTTGCAACAGAGCCGGGTTGCATATAGGTGCCTTGAATGGAAGCCTTTAGGGCTGGATCTAGTCACCCCTAGACATCGAGAGTTGATCCGTAGGAGAGGGATGGGATGCGCCTACTCTGGGTTCACGTTGATCGGCGACACCGCTGAACAGCAGAAAGAACTCCGAGGCCAACATTGTCCTACATCGACTACAAGCAGACGCCCCCGGCCCCTGAATACAACTCCTCGTCGGAGTCTAATCAGGATGCATTCTCCGCTTTATCCACCAGTTCGGCGACCTACTCTCCTTCCGCTGCTTCCTCGCTCAATTACCCGGGATCGAAGTTCGATCCGAAGCTGTATCGCCAACTGCAGCACGTGCGCCTGGATGAGAACGCGGGCTCCACTCGCAAGATGCAGACGATCATCCCTGTTCGGAAGCCCTCGAAGAAGCAGTTTGTCCGGGTCCATCCGAACCCTGACTTCCGGGCCGACAACATGCCAACCATCGAGGACGAGCCGACCGGAGAAATCTACTTGTTGGCGGCCAATCTCGAGTTCCCCGTTGACGTCGACAACAAAGTTGACTTCCTCAACTTGGCGGCATCAATCACGACCGAGGGCTCTGTATTTCTCTGGCACTACAAGAACAGCACAAACTCTTGGAGCGACTCGGCCCGGATTGCCGTTCGTCAGGCCTCGCGTGGATGGGTCCGTGTGATCCCGGATAAGAGCAGCAATGGCTACATCCTTGAGGCTCCCATGGTGGCACCTGCGGACCGGTTTGGCCTGAGCTGTCCTTCACCGACATGCTGGAGACCGCATTTGGATCCCGCTATATTGACTCGCTGAAGCATCCGCTGATTAAGAAGCTGCGCGGAGACTTCAATGGCTAATTCCCTCAACGAGTTGGACGACTTCAGCGAAGTCGTCCAACTCGACACTGAGTTCGTTGCTCGTGATGGCGACCTTGTCCTTCCCGTGTGCGTCGTGGCGCGGGAGCTACGGTCGGGTCGCCGTCATGAAGTCTTCTTCGACCGGAAGGGTGGGCCATACGAAAATCCCTTGCCGCAGGGAGACGAAGTCCTTTACGTCGCGTATTCCGCCCAAGCGGAGTGGAGCGTCTTCTTGGCCCTAGGATGGCAACTGCCAGTACACGTCTTGGACCTCTTCGTCGAGTTCCGGTGTGCTAGCAACGGTCTGACCAAGGCTCGGGGCGGTCCTGTCGAGTCTTCCCTGATCGCAGCCCTTGTTCACCACGGCCTGAACTCGATGACGGTGGTCGAGAAGGAGTCCATGCGGGGCCTGATCCTGCGAGGTCATCCCTACTCAGAAGAAGAACAGCGCTTGATCCTTGACTACTGCGCCGAAGATGTCCAGGCATTGGAGCAGCTCCTGCCAGCGATGCTGCCGGAAATTGAGATTCCATACGCGGTCTTCCGGGGCCGATACACGAAGTCTGTAGGTTTGATGGGATCGTCAGGGATACCTGTCGACGCGCCGATGCTGGACCGCTTGGGTACGCATTGGGGTGCGCTAAAGGTCAGGTTGATGCGGGACATTGAAGCTGAGTATGGGTTTGGTGTCTATGAAGGAACCTGTTGGGGCAACCGGCGGTTCGCGAATCTCTTGGACAGGATGCGCTCCTGGTCGGCGGAAGTGCGGAAGAGATCGAACATGTCGTCGCGGCTACCCAAGACGCAATGGCTCAAGCAAGTGACCTCGTCTTGGATGGATTCATCCTCCGCTCCGACGCGAAGATCGTCAAGTACCCCGATCGGTACTCGGACGAACGGGGCGAGCAGATGTGGAATCGGATGATGAGGCTGTTGGATGCCGAGGAACTGCACGCGTCTGTCGCAGTGGCGTGACTCGCCCAAGTGCCAACTAGGCGCGCAATCCTACTGTATGAACGAAAGACTAGAAGAGAGGAAACACCGTGGCTGATTCTGTGCGACCAAAGATCGATGGAAATGAGCAATCGATGGATCGTGATAAAGGCGTAGGAGATACCCGCGCGAACTACATCAACGCCCGGATTTCATTTGAGCTGTTGCTGGTAGCACAAGACGCAGCGCCACTGCTCAACCTTCACCCAGTGACCCTCTTGCGCTGGTCCAGAGAAGGGCGCGTCCCCCACGTCCGTCTGGGCCGTCGAGTCATATTCCGAGCCTCAGAACTGGATGCGTGGTGCAGGGCGAGCTACACTGATAGCGCCGTTCGTGCCGCCCAACCGAAAGGAAGAGGCGCATGAATCTCACACGAACACGCTATCAGCACGGCTCTTTGACAACCGAGAAGAGAAAGAATGCGCCATCTGTTTGGGTTTACAGATGGCGCGAGACGAACACGGACGGAACGCGTGTCAAGCGCAAAGTAGTCGTGGGGAGCAAGCTGACCTTCCCGACAAAGGCGTCCGCAATGAAACAGATCGCGTCCCTAGGGCCTGTCACCAAACTAGCGATCGTGTTGGATTGAACGCGTCGATAGCGTAGAGGGATGAGCACGAAGCGCTATGGATTACGAGACGATCAGTGGGAGCGGATCAAGGATCTGCTCCCGGGTCGCAAGGGCACGGAAGAGCGTCCGGCCAAGAACAATCGTTTATTTGTGGAAGCGGTCTTGTATCGCTATCGAGCGGGGATTCCGTGGCGTGATTTG
>JAMFSC010000065.1 GCA_026225095.1 bacterium | reverse complement strand
TGCGGACCGTGACCGCGAGTTCTTCCAGACGGAACGGCTTGGTGAGAAGATGCACACCCTCTTCCAGACGGCGGTCGCGGGTGAGAGCGTTGCGGGTGTATCCGGAGGAGTAGAGTACCCGAATCCCGGGCTGCAGGGCCTTCGCGTCGATCGCAAGGAGGGCTCCGCTGATGCCGTTGGGGAGGACGACGTCAGTGAGCAGAAGGTCGATTCCTGGGTTGGACCGGATGTGAACCATGGCCGATGGGCCATCTTCGGCCTCGAGGACGGAGTAGCCGAGGGAGCCCAGGAGGGCAACGATCACCATGCGGATGGGGGCCTCGTCCTCGACGACCAGAATGATCTCCTCACCGCGCGGGAATGACTGGCTCACGACGATCTCCGGTTCCGGGGCGGGGCTGGCGTTCGCCATGGCGCGCGGAAGGTAGAGCAGGATGTTGGTTCCGGCGTTGGGCTTGCTTTCGATGCGGAGGTGGCCGCCGGACTGTTTGAGGAAGCCGTAGACCATGCTGAGGCCAAGGCCGGTCCCCTTGCCGACGGGCTTGGTGGTGAAGAAGGGCTCGGTGGCGCGGCTGAGGATCTCCTCTGGCATGCCGGTGCCGGTGTCGGTGACCTCGATGAGAATGTAGTCCGCGGGATTGATCTCGCCAAGCAGACCGTGCGCGTCCTCGGTGAGGTGGAGATTGCCGGCCTTGATGGTGAGATCACCTCCGCGGGGCATGGCGTCGCGGGAGTTGATGCCCAGATTGAGGAGTGCGTTTTCAAGCTGGCTGGAGTCGATCTCGCTGTTCCAGAGGCCCTCCTCGGTCACGACGTGGACGTTGATGCTCGCCCCGAGGCTGCTCTTGATGAAGCGCGCGGTGTCCTGAATGAGCCGGGCCACGTCGACCACGCGGGGATCGAGAGGCTGCTGGCGGGCGTAGGCGAGGAGACGGCTGGTGAGACCGGCGCCCCGGTCGACGGATGCGATGGCCTGCTTGAGCAGATCGCGGCTTTGGGGGCCGATGGGATTGCGGCCGATCATCTCGAGGTTGCCGAGGATGATCGCAAGGATGTTGTTGAAGTCGTGGGCGACTCCGCCGGTAAGCTGTCCGAGGGATTCGAGTTTGTAGGCCTGGCGCAGCTGCTGTTCGGCGGCATTCCGCTTGGTGACATCGAGAGCCACGACGACGCGTGCCAGGCGGCCTTCAAAGGGGATGGAGTGGCTGAAAATATCAACTTCAATCAAGTTGCCGTCTTTCTGGATATGGCGCCAGCCGGTGGATACGCTCAGCTTCCCGGTGGGCTGACCGATCACCTGTCTCAAACGCGGAAGGGTTTCCGCGGGCCGAATCTGTTCGATCGTCATCGCCGCGAACTCTTCACGAGTGTAACCGTATTGATTGACCGCGGCGTCGTTGACCTTGAGAAAGCGCAAGGTCTCCGAGTCGAAGAGCCACATCGCCATGGGGTGATGGTCGAAAAGGAGGCGGTATTCTTCGGCCAGACGACGCGCCAGAACGGTGTCTTCCTCGTGGATCATGAGGATCATACCGAAGGCGACGAAGAACTTCGGGATGTTCCAGATGGTCTGGGAGAGGGCGAATCCCGGAAAGACCCAGGACGACAGCATCCCGGCGGGAAAGATGATGGCGTAGGACAACATGCCGAACGACGCGGTGACGATTCCAGGGGTCTTGGGGCGGTTTCGCTGCTTGCCGTCGCCCACCCAGAGGTACAGGGTGTTGAGGCAGTAGATCTCGGAGAGGATTTCGCGGGGCAGAAGCTGAGCGTTGTAGCGCAGGCTGAAGAGCGCAATCGCCGCGAACACCACCAGGATCCACTGGGTGGCGACGCGGCGGAAACGATCACCGGCCAGGATCTTCCGCGCCTGGAAAAGGGCGATGCCGGAGGATGCGATGACGAAGAGTGCGATCCCGAGGATGGAGTGAGGGAAGCGCATCACCAGATGGATCAGCAGGATGGCGGGGACGACGAGCGTGGCCGCAAAGAGCCAGCGGTCGCGCCTGCTGTCCGGGAGGTCGAGCATGGAGAGCAGGAAGCAGATGCCGATCAGTGTGACGAGATCAAGGTGAATGAGGGTTTGGTCGAGGCCGCTGAAGTGCAATCGCGCATCCAGGAGAGGCAGAATCCCATTCAGCAGCAGCATGAAGTATGCCGCCACCCAATAGCGCAGGCGGCGCTCGGTGCGTCCGATATAAAGCGATGCGAAGAGCAGAAAAAGAAAGCTGAGCATCACCAGGTTCAGGAGTTCGTTTTGCATCGGTCATCCGCGGGCCATGGAGGCCCAAATCACCATATCGGCAACGCACGCTCGATCTTTAGGACAAGAATGATGGCAAGCCTGCTGCTGAGCTGGAACGCGGGAAGACGGCCTGGGGCACGGGCCCTCTTCGCAGGGCCACTCTGTCGCTTGGACTACATAATAGCAGTGCGACGACGGCGCCCGCTGATCAGATAGATCGCGGCACGCAGCTCAAGCAGTGGGTCGTCCGAGGGCTGGATGCCATCGACGCGGGGGATGGGGTCGAAGATGATCTGTTTCTGCTCCGCTGCATCGTTGGAAACCGCGGCGGTGAGGGTGAGGGTACCGAGCTCGAAGAGGCTGCGATCCTCTGGCCAGTGAATGGTGGCATCGTCGACCTTGTCTCCTGGTTCAGCGAGCTGGACCTGTATTTTGAATACGATCGGGCCGTCGGCGATGCGCTTTGGCAGTTCGTCGAACAGATAGGAGGGGCCTGCGGACGCGACGGAGGCGTCGTCAAGAAAGTCGTTGCCTGCTTCGGGAAGGATGCGATAGCGCCCAAAACGGGTCTCGCCTTCCAGATTGGTGAAGTGCATCGCCGTGACGCCAAAGTAGCTCTCGCGAGCGAGGCTGGAGGGGAAGGGCTTTGGGGTCTGGACGAAGGCGAGGGCGGCGGGGTGGGTGCCGAGGAAGGCCTCGATGGGCGTGGGGGAGGGCATTCCTGGAGCAGAGGTGGCGAGAGCGCGGAGGAGATCCAGAAACTCCTGGCCCGTACGGGCGGGGAAGCCGTCCGTGGAGTGAGCGACGATGTCGGTGTGGACGTGCTCGCCGAGATGGAAGCGGATGGCCATGCCCCGGGGGTTGCCGTTGGGATCGGTGTCAGGGAGCAGGGGAATGCCGGTGGAGCTTGAAAAGCGCACGGTGACCGGCGTCGACGGGGCGGTGGCGTGGGGGGCGCGGGTGAGCGCGGCGGCGCCGTCGTCCGGGGTGAAGGTTCCGGTGAGCATGGCACCCTTGGCGTGGGCGGGGCGGAAGCCTGGGTGTTGGCCGAAGATCTGTTCGAACTGCTGGAGGATGTCGTTGCTGAGGGCAAGCAGCTTTTCGTCTGTTGGCAGGGGCATCGTGGTTCCTCTCGTGCGGGTTCCACCAATGTACGATGGCAGACCTTACGGCGCGGCAAAATTCAGTGAACTATGGAAGCTTCAGGGGAAGTTTCAGGCGAATTGCTCGAGGAAGCGCATGTCTCCGGAGTAGAACTGGCCGATGTCGGAGATGCCGTGTTGCATCATCGCGATGCGTTCGACGCCCATTCCGAAGGCGAAGCCGCTGATGCGGGCGGGGTCGTAGGCGGGCTCGGCGCGCTGGGCGTCGACGGCGGCGAAGACCGCTGGATCGACCATGCCGCAGCCCAGCAGCTCGATCCAGCCGGAGTGCTTGCATTTGCGGCAACCCTTGCCGTTGCAGAAGATACAGGAGATCTGGACGTCGGCGGAAGGCTCGGTGAAGGGGAAGAAGGAGGGGAAGAAGCGGGTCTTCACGGAGGTTCCGAAGAGCGCCTTCATGGCGTGGTCCAGCGTTCCCTTGAGGTCGGAGAAGGTGATATTGGTGTCCACGCACAGGCCTTCTACCTGGTGGAAGATGGGCGAATGGGTGGCATCCGCGGCATCGTTGCGGTGCACCTTGCCCGGGATGACGATGCGCAGGGGAGGGGGCTGGGCGATCATCGTCCGGATCTGGACCGGGGAGGTGTGAGTGCGCATCAGGAGGCGTTCGCGCGCGGGGCGGGTCTGCTGGCCGGCGATGACGAGGGTGTCCTGAGTGTCGCGGGCGGGGTGATTGGGGGGAAAGTTGAGGGCTTCGAAGTTGTAGAAGTCCGTCTCGACCTGGGGGCCCGTCGAGGTGGAGTAGCCGAGGTGGTGGAAGACGGAGACGATCTCCTGCATGGTCTTGAGCAGGGGATGGGGGATGCCGGGGGCGCGGACGGTGCCGGGGAGGGTGATATCGATACCCTGCTGGACGGGCTTCCCGGCAGCGGCTGGGACGGCGCTGTCCAGGGCCGCTTCGATCTGCTGCTTGAGCTGGTTGAAGCGGATGCCGAGGGGCTTGCGGGCCTCGGGCGGTGCGGACTTGAGCCAGGCGTCGCTGATGAGCTTCAGGCGGCCCTGTTTGCGGCCCAGCCAGGCGAGGCGGAAGGCCTCCGGGTCAGACAGCGCGGCGGTCTCGGCGGCGACCTCATCGGCGAGGATAGCAAAGGAGCGGTCGAGCGTGGACTCGTCGTAGCTTTCAAGATGGGGGATGGCTTCGGTCATGGTGGGGGCACTTTGGGTCTGCTCCAGCCAGTTTACAGCCCCGCAAAATCCGTACAATAGAGGGATTGTGACACTCGACTTTTTAGGCAAGCTGCAACGTACGCACTACTGCGGAGATCTCCGCGCGACCGACGCCGGTGCGACCGTCGTCCTGATGGGATGGGTGAACCGCCGACGCGATCACGGCAACCTGATCTTTCTCGATCTGCGGGACCGGACGGGGCTGGCGCAGATCGTCCTCGACAAGGAGAATGCTCCCGAGGCGCACGCGAAGGCCGAGGCGGCTCGGCCGGAGTATGTCGTTGCGGTCAAGGGAACGGTTCGGCGGAGGGCGGCGGGGCTCGAGAACCCGAACATGCCGACGGGTGAGATCGAGATCGTCGCCGCTGAGCTTCTGCTCTTGAACGATGCGAAGACACCGCCGTTTTCGCCTGCCGAAGACTCGATTGCGAATGAAGAGGTGCGGCTGAAGTACCGCTACCTCGACCTGCGGCGTCCGCAGATGCAGAAGAACTTTGCGCTGCGGCACAGGGTGGCACAGGCGATTCGCGGGTATCTCTCGGACCAGGGGTTTCTGGAGATTGAGACGCCGTTCATGACGCGGTCCACTCCGGAGGGGGCGCGGGACTACCTGGTTCCCAGCCGGGTCCATGGCGGGGAGTTCTACGCGCTGCCGCAGTCTCCGCAGATCTTCAAACAGATCCTGATGATCTCGGGGTTCGACAAGTACTTCCAGATTGCGCGCTGCTTTCGCGATGAAGATCTTCGCGCGGATCGGCAGCCGGAGTTCACCCAGATCGACCTGGAGATGACGTTTCCGAGCCAGGAGACGATCTTCCACACCGTCGAGGGCTTCCTGACCTCGGCCTTCCGGACGGCGGGGATCGAGCTTTTGGCTCCGTTTATCCAGATGACGTACGACCAGGCGATCGCGAAGTATGGGATCGACAAGCCGGATATGCGGCTTCCGGCGATGGTGGATCTGACCGTAGATCTGACTCCGGAGCTGCGGGAGACGCTGAAGATCGCCCCCGAGCTTCCGGTGCTTGGGTTCGTCATTCCGTCGGTCGGGGCTTTGAGCGGGACCCAGCGGCGAGCGCTTGCGGACGAGATTCGCTCAAGCTTTGGCGACTGCGGACTCGACTTCCTGGATGTCGCGCGGCTACGGACCAATGAGGCGTTTCATCCTCTCGCGGAGGCGATCGGGGCAAAGCTGACGGCGGAGCAGATCGTCTTTGGGGCGGGGCCGTTCACCACCGAGGATCTGGCCATCGTGATCACGCCGAAGCCGGGTACGCCTTCGAGCTGGAACTACGATCCGCAGTGGATCTGGAAGCGGGTGGGTGCGCTGCGGCTGCAGCTTGGGCAGAAGTTCGCCGAGAAGCATGGACGGTATACGCAGACCGGCACCGCCGCCGACTTCAAGTTCCTCTGGGTAACGGACTTTCCGATGTACGAGTGGGATGAGGAGACGAAGGTGTGGAACGCCGCGCATCATCCCTTCACGTCGCCGCACGAGGATGACATCCTGGCCGGACGGCTGACCAACGACAAGGGCGCGGTGCGGGCGCTGGCGTACGACATCGTGCTGAATGGGACGGAGCTTGGGTCAGGATCGATCCGTATCCACCGCAAGGATGTGCAGGCCGAGATCTTCCGGTCGCTCGGGATGTCGGACGAAGAGGCGAAGGAGCGGTTCGGGTTCTTCCTGGATGCGCTGGAGTACGGCACGCCACCGCATGGCGGAATCGCTCTTGGACTGGATCGGATTGTGATGATCCTGGCAGGGGCGACGAGTCTGCGCGAGGTCATCGCATTTCCCAAGACGGCAAAGGCGATCGACCTGATGGTGGATGCGCCCAGCCACGTGAGCGACCAGCAGCTTCGCGATCTGAGCCTGAAGATTGTGACGCGCAGCTAACCTGGGTTAGCTTCTGGCCGAACGGTCTACTGAAAACTTCGGTAAGCCGGAGACTCCACCGATCGGTGAGCCTCCGGCACCGTGGGCCGACAAGAGAGGTATCTGTTTATTACCTCTCGAAGGAGCTCTCTTGTCACTCATCGGCGCGATCACCTCAATGGCCTCCCCTGTACAGAAACTGGTCACTTCATTCTCCCCTCTCCCAGCCACGCCGCCTCCGCCGCCTGCTCCAAACACCGCGGCTCTGGCTGCCGAGGCTCTCAAGAAGGATCTGGCCGCACTGCTGAAGCTGCTGGCCGAGGGCAACATGGCAGAGGCGAAGGTGGCCGTCGCGCAGTTGGCTGGGGATTTAAAGGCCCAGAAGGCCCAGGACTCTAAGTCCGGCGGCAACTCCACATCGGGCAGCGCCGTGAATAGCTCGTCACCCGCATCCGCCGCCAACTCGCCCGGGTCGCCATCCTCTGCACTCGACACACTGGTTGGCAGCTTGAGCGCATCCCTCGCCAAGGGTGGGACCAGCACAGCGCTGCAGGATCTAACGGATTATCTGCTGAAGACCGGCGAGGCTTCGGGAACACTGCTCAAAACTGCGGCTTAGCTCCTGCGGTGGGCAAACCCAGCCGACGGAGCCACGCGGCTGGGCGAAGTGGATAGGACGCAGCAAACTTCCGTAAGCGTGAGGTCCAACCAACCACTGACCGTCCGACAATGGATGGCCGACAAGACAGATAACTGTTTTCCAATCGCACCACGGAGCTTCCTTGTCAGTCATCGGCCCAATCCGTACCCTACCCGTCGCTGTACAGAATCTGGTCACCTCTCCGTCAGGCGCCAGCAACGGCGCGGCGGGGCCCACCCCAGCGATTACCTCTGGAAGAGGGTCGGACGGAGGCCAGGACGAGACCGTGAGAGACCCGTTGACGGCGCTTCTCGAGGCACTTTGTCATGGCGACCTGGGGGCGGCGAAGGTGGAACTATCGCAACTGACAAGGGAACGTAAAGGGGATCGGGGAGAGGATGCGGATTCGGACGGGACGAACAGACAGGCAGGCCCCGGGAGAGAGGGTTCCCGCGAGCCAGGATCCGACGGTGCGACGGAAGATGAGGGTGCCGGGGATACGGGATCGAAACGTCTGACGCCGGCGGTGTCAGACGTCGATCATCTTGTGGACCGCGTCTCCGCTGCGCTCGAAGCCGGTGGAACGGACGCGGCCCTGAAGGAGCTGACCGACTATCTGGTGCGCACCGGCCGGGTCTCCGGGAACCTGCTTCGCATCGCAGCGTAGCCCTGCCCGGGCGACCGAGAAGCGGGTCGCGATGATGGGACACCCGAGCCTGACCAACGAGATGAGGGCCTAATAGGCGCTGGCTTCGGTCAGCTTTGCCACCTGCGCGTCGTCCAGCTTCAGATCGACCGCCGCGAAGAGGCTCTCCATCTGTTCGAGGCTGGTGGCGCTGGCGATGGGCGCGGTGACGGTGGGTTGGGCGAGGAGCCAGGCGAGGGCGATTGAGGCCTGTTTGGCGCCTGTCTCCCGCTCCACCTCAGCCAGCGCCTTAAGGATGCGCATGCCGCGGTCGTCGAAGTACCTGCCGACCATGGCTCCGCGTTTTGCGCCTTCGGCATCCTGTTTGGTCTGGTACTTGCCGGTGAGGAATCCGGCGGCGAGGGAGAAGTAGGGCACAACCCCCAGGCCGTATCTGGCGGCGACCGGAGCGAGATCCGTTTCATAGGCCTGCCGGGCGTAGAGGTTGTACTCCGGCTGGAGCGTCTGGTAGGTGGGAAGACCCTGGCGGCGGGCTACGTCGATGGCGAGGCGGAGGCGTTCGCCGGTGTAGTTGGACGCGCCGATCAACCGGACCTTGCCCTGTTCAATCAACTGCCGGTAGGCTTCGAGGGTCTCTTCGAGCGGGGTGGACTCGTCGTCCTTATGGGACTGGTAGAGATCGATGTGGTCGGTCTGGAGACGCTTCAGCGATGCCTCCGCCGCCTCCAGAATGTAGCGTTTGCCCAGCCCCTTTTTCCCCTCGCCGAGATCCATGCCGACCTTGGTCGCGAGCACGACGTCTTTGCGCTTTCCGGAGCGGGCGAACCACCTGCCAAGGATCGTCTCCGACTCACCGCCCTGGTGGCCCGGCACCCACTTCGAGTAGACATCGGCCGTATCGATGAAGTTGAAGCCGCGATCGACGAACGCATCCAGCAGGCGGAACGACGTCGCCTCGTCGGTGGTCCAGCCAAAGACATTGCCGCCCAGCATCAGCGGCACAACCTGCACATTCGAATTGCCCAGCGATCTGGTCGTTAAGGTCTTCATGGTCTCCATGGCGGCAAACTCCTCACATCGTTAGATTGGGCCAGAGGAGGGATGGATGCAACGACGTAGTCTGACCGGGAACCTGGCTAGTTCATCCAACGCTTATCGTTCGGATCGCGCCGCTCGTCGGGGTCGACGTAGCGTCCGTCCTTGTCGAAGTGGACCTCGCGGTTCTGCTGGCGCATGTAGACTTCGAACTTTTTGGCTGCATTCCTGCGTTTGCGCCGGTACCACTCGTTGCGCAGGCCGTAGATGCGCTCGGACAGGCTGAACCGCGTGCCGGCGGCGAACCCGCGCTGCGGGGCGAAACGCATGTACAGGAAGCCGGCCAGCGCTCCGGAAAGGCATGTCATCGCCCCAAAACGGTCCGGGCCGATGAGCAGGATGGCCATGTAGTAGAGCAGGTAGAGGCCGACGACGTACTTCACGCGCATGTTGAAGATGAAGTTGAAGCGCATCATCTCGTCCCCGGAGACGACCGCGAAGGCGACCAGGAGGGCGAGGATGGGAGCCCAGGGGCCAGCGGTCGCGACGAACGCGCTGAAGCGGAGGAACCCGATCGCAGCCAGCAGGGAGGCCAGGAGGCCTCCGGCGACGGCGGTCGCCAGGTAGAACTCGATCAGCCAGCGGCTGCCGTAACGGTCTTCGAGCGTTGATCCGAAGAACCACAGGGTCAGCATGGAGAAGATTGTGTTCAGCAGGCCGGTGGGGAGGAAGACGTAGGTGACCAGGCGCCAGATCTGCCCGTGGAGGAGGCGCGCCGGCTCAAGATCCGTCGCGCCCAGGAACGCTCCCAGCATCATGGAGGACATCAGTCCAAGCAGAGCGCAGCCGAAGAAGACCGAGAGCGTGGCGATGATAAGCTGGCGGGTCGCCCCGGAGAACGATGGAAATGACAGCGTAATGGGACCGGAGCGTGCCATGCTCCCTTCATTTCATCACAGATGCGGCGCGGGTGCGGCGACTCCCGGTGCATTCCGGATGGGGCGTGACGGAACGGGATAGATGGCGTAGCTCCGGTGGCCGGCGGCGTCGACGGTCCTGACGCCGAAGATGGTGTTGTCTTTCGAGATCGCCACCTTGATGCTGGTCTGCCTGACTGGCAGGACGGAGACCCAGGTGGGCTGGTCGGAGGGACGCATGACCACCTCATACGAGGCTCCCGTGGGCATTCCAGAGGGTGCATCCCAGGTCAGTTCGGTGTTGTTGTCGAGCCCGGAGGTCAGGACGTGGACGTTCTGCGGCACTCCGGGGGCGGAGGCGAAGTTGGCGAGCGATGCCGCGTTCATCCGAGCCACATTGGCGACATAGCTGAAGTCGACAAACTTGAGGTAGTCGCCCATCTCGACGCCGTTTTCCATGCGCGGGGTCTGGTGCTGGTGGTTGAAGTTCTCCTGCCACTCGGTGATGCGGACGGCAGGGAAGCCCTCGAGGTTGAAGCTGGTGTGGTCGCCGCCGCGCAGAAAGCGGTCGCGCCGGAAGATGAGTACGGGGTGGAAGGCGGGAACCAGGCGGACGACGTTCGAGCGGGGACGCCCGGGCCCGGAGGATGGGGCGTGCTGGTTGGTCGGCTGAAAGTAGATGCTGCTGACCTCGGCGATGGCTCGGGCAATCTCTCGGGAGGTCGAATCGCTCTCCGCGCCGAGCGTCTGGATGAGGTGAAGCTGATCGATGGTCGCCGGGCCGGGAACCCCCTCGGAGAAGATGCGGACGGCGGTCTTATCCTGCGTGGTGTCTCCGGGCGTGGTGTCGCCGCCGACGATGTCGTTATTCAGCACCGCCTCGAGCTGCCAGCCTTCGGATTTGGCCAGACGGGCGAGATGGCGGCTGCCGTTCAGCCCCTGTTCTTCCCCGGCGACAGCGACGAAGACGATGGTGGAGGGGAACTTCAGCTTGCTGAGCACGCGGGCGGATTCGAGCGAGACGGCCACTCCGCTGGCGTCGTCGTTGGCGCCGGGAGCGGGCAGGTGGGTCTCGAAGTTGTCGGAGTTGCGAGAGTCGTAGTGTCCCGTGACCAGAACCCGCCGGGCCGCCTGAGCTGGGTCGGTCCCGCGTAGGACGGCGTAGATGTTTACAAGCCGGGTCGGCTTCAGGATGCGGGTCCCGGGCGCGCCCGGCTCCATATAGTCGTCGCGCTTGACCTCGAGACATCCGCCGCACTCCGCAGAGGTCCGCTTGAACTCCTGCTCGATCCAGTCGGCCGCAGCCATGGCGCCGGTGCCGGGCGGGAGGTCGGTATCCATCGAGGAGAGCGTGCTGCGATTCTTAAAGCTGACGAGTTTGGTGATCGTCGCCTGGATTCGATCCGGAGAGATCTGGCTGAGCGCCTGCGCGATCGCCGGGTCGACGGGGGCGATTGCCAGGGGCATGGCCGCCGACGGGGCAACCGGCGGGAGCGTGGCTGCCGTCTGTGATAATTGCGCCTCCAGTAACGGACTTCCAGCGGAGATCGTCGAGAGAACAAGCACGGCGGCAAGACGGCGGGGGGAAAAGATCGTCACGAGAGCAAAGCCTCCGGAGTTGGGTGGTCTGAAGTCTGAAAGATCCGCTGGAACGTCATTTCATGGAAGGAGAGAAAGGCGTCTCCCGTACGTTGCAGTTTGATCGAATGAGGTTTGAATCGAAATCCGGCGCAGCGTCGTCTGACATTGCGCCCGAAACGGGAAGATCGGCGAATGCGCGGATGGTGACAAAACGTGCGAGTCGTTTCCTTCCCTTTTATCATCCTACAGGCCAGCGCCTGATGGGAGCGTGGAGGTGGATATGGCTGTGCTTTGTCCTGAATGCGAGAGTCCCGTGGTGATCGACGTGGACGAGATGGAAGAGGGCGACACGATCGCCTGCGAGGAGTGCGGGGCCGATCTGGAGATCGTCTCGCTCGATCCACCCAAGGTGACGCTGGTGGACGACTCCGGCTACGATGACCCGGACGATCCACGTTTTCTGGCGGACGAAGAAGAGGAAGAGTAGGCAGGAGCCGCCGTATACTAGAGACTATGAGAGACGTTTCCATGATCCCCCGGTCCTCCTCCCTGCCTCCGTTCCGCGTGGGCATGATGCGGCGTCTTGCCGGCAGTCTTCTTGTCGCAGGCAGCCTGCTCGGTCCGGTTGGACTGATCGCACTCCCGGCAACAACGGCTCACGCCCAGGATCGTGGTCCGGTGCAGCGCGTCGTGAGCGGCAAGGTGATCGACAAGGCCGAGGCTCCGCTCAAGGGAGCGATCGTCTACCTGAAGGACGGTCACACCAACTCGGTGAAGAGCTTTATCGCCGACGATGCGGGTGGGTACCGCTTCGGGCAGCTCTCGCAGAATGCCGACTATGAGATATGGGCCGAGAGCAACGGCAAGAAGAGCGCGGTGAAGACCATCAGCTCGTTCGACAGCAAAAAAGCGTTCTCAATCAACCTGAAGATCGATACCGGCGCTTAGGCCCTATGCGTGCGACGGTCTCTTCGTGGCCCCTATAGGGCTTCTAGGGCAAATTGCCTGTGGGTATAGAGTTGGGTGCCCCACCTTCGCGACACGTCTCATCGTCGCTAAGGTGGGCCGGAGCGCCACGGTACCCGACCCAGAACCCTACACCTTCAGCGAATCTGCTATAGGGCTTCGCTTGGTGATTCCGTTGGC
>JAMFSC010000064.1 GCA_026225095.1 bacterium | reverse complement strand
GCGGTGGGCGGTGGTTCTGGCGGTGGCGATGGCGGCGAAGGATTCGGCGACCTCGGCGTGGGTGAGGGTGGGGGGCGCGGTGGGGGACTTCGGCGAGGAGGTCGAAGGTGGCGGATCAGAGGTCCCCGTGGCGGCGGTAGGCGTGGGTGAGGGCGGCGTCGGAGGCTCCGGTGACGGCGTGGACGGCGCGGGTGAGGAGGGCCCCTCCGGCGTTGAGCTTGCGCGGGTCGGACTCCGGAAACGGGAGGCCGGCGAGGTAGAGGGCAAAGAGGCCGGGGTCGGATGGTAAGTGTTCCGGCGCGGGGGATTGCTGATGGGTGAGGGCGATGGCAGTGGAGATGGCGGCGCGCTTCTTGAGGCGGCTGGGCTCGTGGGTGAGCGATTCGGCGAGCGTTGCCAGTGGTTCAAACAGTGCCATGCGGGAGTCCTCTTGCGCGGTGTGGGATGCTTCGATGCGATCGGCCATGTGCTTTCTGGTACGGGTGTTGGGGATAGGACGGATTCGGGTCGGGCCTGCGCCTCGAAGGAAAGATGCTTCCCGAACCGTTGGGGGAGGCTGTACCATCTAATTTGTGATGGATATGGCGAACAATCCGTTGAAGGCGCTGGCCGGAGTGGAGACCCTGGGGGTCTCGATTCATGGGTCGCGCCACGATTTTGCCTAGCTGGTCTTGCTGGTTTTCGCGACCGCTTCTCTTCCCTTTCCCCCGATTTCAGTTTGAACCCGAGTTCCCTGCTCTTTGCAGGAGGAGATTTCCATGTTTGACCGTTTAGAACAGCTTGAAGCACGTTACGAAGATCTTGGACTCCAGCTCTCGGATCCGACGCTTGTGAACGACCAGAAGAAGTTTCAGGCGACGGCGAAGGCGCACCGTGACCTTGAGGAGACGGTCGATGCGTTCCGGCGGTATCGGAAGATCTCGGCTGGGATCGCGGAGGCGAAGGCGATGCTCGCGGACTCGGACCCGGAGGTAAAGGCGATGGCAGCGGAGGAGCTGGCGGAGCTGGAGCCGAAGCTGGAGCCTGTGGAGGAGGAGTTGAAGGTGCTTCTACTGCCGAAAGACCCGAACGATGATAAGAACATCATCATCGAGCTGCGGGCGGGTACGGGTGGGGACGAGGCGGCGCTGTTTGTGGCCGAGATGTTCCGGATGTACCTGCGGTTTGCGGAGCAGCACAAGTGGCGGGTGGAGGTGCTGAGCCAGTCCGAGAGTGGGATCGGGCAGGGGCTGAAGGATGTGACGGCCATCTTCGAAGGCGACAAGGTGTATTCGCAGATGAAGTATGAGTCGGGTGTGCACCGGGTGCAGCGGGTTCCGGCGACGGAGACGCAGGGGCGGGTGCATACGTCGGCGATTACGGTCGCGGTGCTGCCGGAGGCGGAGGAGGTCGATATCAAGATCGAGGCGAAGGATCTGCGGATCGATACGTTCTGCTCCTCGGGGCCGGGGGGGCAGTCGGTGAATACGACGTACTCGGCGATTCGGATTACGCATCTTCCGACCCAGACGGTGGTGAGCTGCCAGGATGAGAAATCGCAGATCAAGAATCGCGAGAAGGCGATGCGGGTGCTTCGGGCTCGGCTGTATGAGGTTGAGGCGGAGCGGATTCACCAGATCCAGGCGAAGGACCGGAAGCAGCAGGTGGGGACGGGGGATCGGTCGGAGAAGATTCGGACGTATAACTTTCCTCAGAACCGGCTGACGGATCATCGGATCGGGCTGACGAACCACCAGTTGGCGATGGTGATGGAAGGCCAGCTGCAGCCGACGATCGATGCGTTGATTGCGCACTATACGGCGGAGAAGCTGAAGGCGGAAGCGGCGGCGTAAGACGGGTCCTGCCGGACGGGCCCCCTGCGCGGGGGGCGGTCACTTCGTGACTTGTATACCGCTTCGCCCAGGTGCTCCCGATGGTCGCAACACGGATATCGGCGAGGCTCGCTGATATGCTGGGCGGCATGGGATGGGGCGCTCGGTCGCGAGGGTTGGTGTTGGGGTTGTTGGTGGTGTTTGGGGTGGGGAGGGCCCGGGGGGCGGGCCAGGCGGAGACTTCCACGCTGGACGAGGTATTGCGACGGCTGCGAGTGAACTACCAGGAGTACATGCGGGATGTTCCGAACCTGTTCTGCGATGAACGGGTCGTGTCGGAGTATGGACCTTACTTCACGCAGGTCCGGACCCTTCATACAGTGACGGATTCGGTGTTTCGGCTGCAACGGGTGATGGCAGCGGACAAGAGGCCGACGCTGAAGGAGTCGCGGGAGGTGAAGTTTGTGGACGGCAAGTCGGCCACCAGGGATGAGCTGACGGGGCCGTCGATCTTATCGGGAGTGTTTGGTGGAGCGCTGGGGATGGTGGTGCCGGATCAGACATGTCTGCGGTTTGAGCTGAAGGTGCATGGCCCACACCTGGGACCGAGGCGGATTGAGGTGGATTTTCGGACGTTGGAGAAGGCGGTGCGTCCTGAGGAATGTACCGACCGGAAGATGAAAGGGCACGTCCTGATCGATCCGGAGACGATGCGGATACGGCGGATCGAAGTGACGAATATGGAGTACCCGATCTTCCCGGATGTGCTGGGGCAGTGGACCTGGTGGGCGGAGTACGATCCGGTGGGGCTGGGGGGAGGGACATTCTGGCTACCGAGCAGGATCTACTCGGAGGCGGTGTCTTACGGGGATAAACGGTCGATCTGGACGTTCGTGGCGAATTACACGAGCTATCACAAGATGGTGGCATCGGCGCATATTCTGCCAGGGTTGAGGGTGGAACCGGGGGAGACGCAAGGGGCGCCGCGGTAAGGATCTTCGGGGGGTGGCGGGGAGATGCATCCTTACGAGCGGGGATGTCCTCAAAGGGGGTATGGCGCTCGCCGGGGTCGATGGGCGAGTGGAGCAATGTTCGTTTCTTAATCCTTCTCCTGTTTCGGCTCCTTGTTTGTTTCGAGTGATGGGCGGTTCCGCTGGGTTGAGAGGCCCGGGGCAGGTAGACGCATCGAAGTTTAGGATCATTTGCAGAGGCAATCCGGATGGAATTTCATATTTCGCGAACAGCTCGTAGCCGCTACGACGTCGATGAAGCGCTCTTCAGCTATGTCGGCAACGTGGTTTTTGGAAATGTGACAGCGAGCCGCAAGCTGGCGGCGAAGATAACGGAGGTGCGGCTGGCCAGGGCGCAGGCGGGTGAGCCGGCTCCGGATGTGGCGAACGCGGGTGCGCTGTTCGCGATGGGGCTGATCGATGAACTGAGCCATGCGCTGGTAGCGCAGTACCGCAAGACGGTAGATCCCCAGGTGCTGCCGGCTGCGTTGAAGTGGTTTGCCAGCAGGGCGACGGAGACGAGCGTCGAGGGGCTGCTGCGGGCCTTTGTCGACCAGTTTCCGAACACGTCGGTGCACCGCGGCGAGGAGACGGTCGCGGAGTGGCTGGCGAAGACAACCGAGGGGGGGGATCCCAACCGGGAGGCGGCGCTTGAGGAGCTGCTTCTGCTGTGGCTGGCGAATACGAATCCGGCGTATGCGCCTTATCGGGAGCTGTTCGACGATGGGGATCTGAAACAAAGGACGATCTACCAGCAGGTGACGGGACGGCTGGGGGACTACTTCGCCACACGCCCACCGTTCGCGGCGGCGGAGGGAAGTTTGCTGGATGTGCTGCGGGCCCCGATGCTGGCATCTCCGAACTCGCTCAGCGGGCAGTTGGACTATATCCGGGATAACTGGGCTCCGTTTATCGGGGAGCAGATACGGCAGGTGCTGTTGGCGACAGATGTGCTGAAGGAGGAAGAGATCGCGATCTGGATGCGGTTTCATCCGGGGCCGGGCGGTGGCCCGGGGGCGCAGCATGGTCCGGTGGACTGGGGGATGCTGGGTTTTGAGGGGGATGAGTACCGCGGATTCGAGGAGATGGGCTCAGCCGCGGCCCGGAAGCGGTGGCTGGCGCAGCAGGGGGCGCAGGAGGCCACGGTCCATGAGTATGAGGCGTTCAGCCCGGACCAGGCGTGGATGCCGACGGTGGTGCTGATTGCGAAGAGCACGTATGTGTGGCTGGAGCAGCTCTCGAAACAGTACAAGCGGCACATTTACAGGCTGGACCAGATTCCGCGGGAGGAGCTGCAGTGCCTGGCGGATCGGGGGCTGAATGGGCTCTGGCTGATCGGGCTGTGGGAGCGGAGTGTGGCCTCGCAGACGATCAAGCGGATGCGGGGACAGCATGATGCGGTGGCATCGGCGTACTCGCTGCGGGACTACCGGATCGCGGAGGACCTCGGCGGGGAGAAGGCATACGAGGTCCTGCGGGATCGGGCGAGGGCCGTGGGGATACGGCTCGCGAGCGACATGGTTCCGAACCATATGGGGATCGACTCAACGTGGGTCATCGAGCATCCGGATTGGTTTGTCTCCCGGGAGCATAGTCCGTTTCCGTCGTACTCCTTCAATGGACCGGACCTTTCGCCCGATGGGCGGGTGGAGATTCGGATTGAGGATCACTATTACGACCAGACGGATGCGGCGGTGGTCTTTCAGCTGAAGGATCGGCGTTCGGGCAAGGTCGAGTATCTGTATCACGGGAACGATGGGACGACGTTTGCGTGGAACGATACCGCGCAGCTGAACTACTCGAAGGCGGAGGTGCGGTAGGAGGTGATCCGCACGATCCTGGAGGTGGCGAGGCTGTTCCCGATCATCCGGTTCGATGCGGCGATGACGCTGGCGAAGAAGCATGTGCAGCGGTTGTGGTTCCCGCTGCCCGGAGAAGGACGGTCGATTCCTTCGCGGTCGGAAGATGCGATGACGCAGGCTGAGTTCGATGCGCTGATGCCGAACGAGTTCTGGCGCGAGGTGGTGGACCGGGTGGCGGTGGAGGTTCCGGGGACGCTCCTGCTGGCGGAGGCGTTCTGGCTGCTGGAAGGGTACTTCGTACGCACGCTGGGGATGCACCGGGTCTATAACTCGGCGTTCATGAATATGCTGCGGGATGAGGAGAATGCGAAGTACAGGTCTTATCTGAAGAAGACGATCGAGTTCGATCCGGACATCCTGAAGCGGTATGTCAACTTCATGAGCAATCCGGACGAACGGACGGCGATCGACCAGTTCGGCATGGGGGATAAATACTTCGGCGTGTGCACGCTGATGGCGACGCTGCCGGGCCTTCCGATGTTTGGGCATGGGCAGATCGAGGCCTACACGGAACGCTACGGAATGGAATACAAGACGGCCAAGTTCGATGAGTGGCCGAACGAGGACCTGGTCCGGAGGCATCAGCGGGAGATCATGCCGCTGCTGAAGGATCGGAGCCTGTTTGCGGAGAGCAGCTACTTCAGGATGTACGACTTTCAGACTCCGTATGACGGGGTGGATGAGAACGTGTTTGCGTTCTCGAACTGGGAGAACGGACGGCGTGCGGTGATCCTGTTCAACAACCGCTATGAGAGTACGCGGGGAACAATTCACTGGTCGGTGGAGCAGATGGACAAGGGGTCGGGCAACATGCATGGGGAGACGCTGGGGGATGCGTTGCAGCTGCCGTGGGATGAGAGGGCGCTGGTGGCCTACCGGGACTCGGCAACGGGGCTGGAGCATCTGCGGTGGTCGGATGATGTGCGGCGAAATGGGATGACGTTCGACCTGCGAGGCTATCAGTATGTGGTGCTGCTGAGCTGGCGGGAGCTTTGGTCGAGCGAGGCGGAGCCATGGGACCGGCTGTGCGGGATGCTGCATGGCGCGGGGGTCTCGAACCTCGATGAGACGCTCTCGAAGATGCGGCTGCACGAGGTCGACCAGGCGGTGCAGCAGATGCTGGAACGGGGGATGCTGGACCTGGTGGACCAGGTTGCGAAGACGGCGGCCGATGGAAGTGTGAATGCTGCGATCGGCCTTGTGGAGGAGCAGGACAATCTTGAAGAAGAGCCGATTGCGATGGAGGAGATGGCGACCGCGGAGCCCGGCGGGGCGAACGTTTCGCCCGCGGACATGGAAGAAAAGTTCGTGGCGGCGAAGGAGGCCGGTCTCGAGCAGGCATCGCTGATCGAGACGAGACTTGGTGCATTGCTGGACCGGGTGGACGCGTTCTATGGCGCGGCGGCACGGGTGCAGGAGTACGTGGAGCCGGAGGAGAAGGGATGGGCGCGGCGGCGGCGGCGGTTGGGAGCTGTGCTGAATGCCGCGGGAAGATTGCGGGCCGTGGAGATACTGGACGGGCTTCCGATGGCTGACGGTGACCGGTTCCTGGGCCCGGTGGTTGCGTGGGCCGTGCTGCAGGATCTGGGGACGGAGGGCGAAGAGCGGGCAGATGCGTTCGATCGTCTCCAGCTAAGGGCATCGGTGGCCCATAGCTTCATGAAGCTTGGATTCGAGCAGGAGGAGGCCTGGCGTGGAGCGGCGAAGGTGCGGGCCGTTCTGAGGTATGGGATCGCTGAGGGGGACGTGCTGCTGGAGGCGTCGGACAGCTTCTGGAAGGATTCGGATGTGCGCTGGCTGACGGGTGTGAACGAGTCCGGTGAAAGGACCTACTTCAACAGGGAGAGCTTTGAAGAGATGTTGGGTTGGCTGGCTCTGCCGAAGTTTGCCCGGGGGATGGGCGCTGGATGGCCGGCCGGGGTGGCGGATGAGCTTGAGAAGGCGCGCGAGATGGCGAGGGCCGCCGGCTATGATGTAGCACGGCTCCTGGCACAGACGCTCCTGGCACAGACGCTCGCGACGCGGACGAGTTCTCCAATTGGGCGGGCCGGAGTCAAGACGACGACTGCGACGGAGGCTGAGCCCAAGGCGCCGGAGTTGGTCTCGGCGCAGGAGCAGGCGACGGACTCGGTGGAAGTGGAGCGATGATGCTGGCGGGAACCGCGAGAGAGTTCACCCGAGAGGGAACTCGTCGCGGTTCTCACTAGGCAAGGTCCTCGCAGTGGATGGTGAGCAGAAGCAGATGTCCGTTGAACCCGTAGTTGCGTTCGACGTCTACCGATTTAGAGCTCATGTGGACCCGGTACTTCATTCCGGAGATGACGGTCGGGGGCGAGAGGGAGCAGCGCGAAGCCAGGGCGGGGATGCGATTTTTCCAGCCTCCGGCGAGCATGTTGCAGAGCTCCCCGACTGCGTCTCCGATGGAATCGTCATCTTCGTCGACTGGCATCCCGCCGAGCATGGCGGAGGCGACCTCACGGGCTCCGACGGTGCTCATGCGCAGACCGAAGAGACCGCGCAGGGTTCCAGAGTACCCAACCACCGCGGTCAGGTGATCTATATCCAACCCGAGGTCGGTGACCTCGGGTTGGACCGCGGTATCGATGCCAAGCATCATGCTGAAGACTTCGGCCACGGTCGCATCGACAAGGTCGAGATTCTCCGGCGACAGGAACTGTTCGGTGGTGTAGTTGTTGAGGCAGTTGGCGGCTTCAGACATCGGGACAATCTCCTGACACACGTCCGGCTGATCCCGGCTGGTGCTCGTTTCGTTTGAAATTGATGGTGGGCAAGACCAGCTGCTGGACTAGGCTGCGGCCAGCAGGGGCTTGACGTTGTTTTCGATGTGCTCGACGGTAAATGGCTTGCGGATGTATCCGCGGGCTCCGGCGAGGATGGCCTGACGTACCTGGGGCTCACTGCCTTCGGTGGTGACCATGACGATGGGTGTACCGATGGCGAGCTTCTCATCCTTGATGGCCTGAAGCAGCTCGAGTCCACTCATGACGGGCATATTGATATCGCACATGATCAGCTCAACCTTGTTGGCCCGGAGACAGACGAGGGCTTCCTGGCCGTCACCCGCTTCTAGGATCGTATCGAACTCAACGCCTGCCATCTTGAGCGTGCGCAGGACCACTTTTCTCATCATTGCGGAATCATCGACAACCAGCACTGTACCCTTCATGCTCTTGCTCCTTTGTTTTGAACCTGCGTAAAATTTGTGAGTTTCAGAGTTCCCTTTTGGTGCAGATGGACCTCGACGGTCGACTACCCCGCCTTCGCCGTGACGTGCGAATAACGCTGCACGGTCTCGGTGAGAACTTTTGGAATATCGGACAGCGAGGCGACGATGCTGACGGCATCGAGTCGAGCGGCCTCTTTCGGCATGCCATAGACGACGCAGCTTTGTTCGTCCTGCCCGATGGTGGGAGCTCCATTCTTTTTGAGTGCGAGCATTCCGCGGGCTCCGTCTGCTCCCATGCCGGTGAGAATGACTCCGATGGCCTGGGCTCCGGCGACCTGCGCGACGGAGGCGAACATGACATCGACCGAAGGCCTCTGATAGCAGACCTGGGGACCCTGCTGGAGCTGAACGACGTAGCCCGCCCCGGCCTTGCGGAGGACCATGTGAAAGTCTCCAGGAGCGATGAGTGCGAGACCCTGGCGGACAGCGTCGCCATCGACGGCTTCGCGGACCTCCATGGCGCAGATCTTATTGAGGCGGTTCGCGAAGGCGAGAGAGAAGCCTGCGGGGATGTGCTGTGTAATCACGATACCCGGCATATCGGCAGGAAGTTTGAGAAGAATATCCTGAATCGCAACGGTTCCTCCGGTGGAGGCTCCGATGGCGATGATGCTTCCCGGATTGGTGGTCATGCGCCGCGTGGGTAGGACCTTCTCGACGATGGGTTGCACTCTGAAGGCTGCGTTGGCAGCCGCGTTGTTGGGCCCCTTGTTGGGGGGGCTGTTGGGCGCGTTGGCAGCGGCGATCTGGGCGGGAGTTTCGGGTTCGACGACTCGGGGTTTGGAGGCGGCGGCAGCGCGGATCTTGGTGGCGAGATTGTGCCGAAGGTCGCCCACGGAGTATGGCCCCGCGGGCTTGCAGATGACATCGACGGCACCGCAACGCAGAGCCTCCAGGGAGGCGGCGCAAGAGGCCTGCCCGAGGGAGCTGATGATGATGGTCGGGATCGGATGATGGCGCATCAGGCGCTTGAGGAAGGTAAGCCCATCCATGCGCGGCATCTCGATGTCGAGGGTGAGGACATCGGGGTGCAGGGCGAGGATCTTGTCGCGGGCGACGTAGGGGTCGGGAGCGGTGCCGACGACCTCCAGATCAGGCTCGGAGGCGATCGTCTCGCTGAGAATCTTCCTCACAATCGCCGAGTCATCGACGACGAGAACCTTGATCTTGCGGGTCGGAGCGCTCATGCATTCCCTTCGACGGTCACCCAGGTATGGATGTCGCCACTATCAGTTGCGAGCGTTGCGAGGAGGAGGTCGTGGGCGCGACTATGAGGCATCCCAAGGACTGGCTCGGGATGGGAGAGGACGAACTTGTGCTTGCTGGGAACGACGCTCATCACGGCTCCGCAGAGCATGTTGGCAAGCTCTCCGATGACCTCGGCGACCTCGGTGGGAGAGATATCCGACTCTTCTTCGCCGAGGAAGTTGGCCGCCAGGCCGCGTGCGGTGGAGGCTCCAAGGCAGAGGCCGAAGCGACCGGAGACGTCGCCGGTGAAGCGAAGCTGGAAGGCGAAGTCATCGACGTTGGGCAGCGGACGATCCGGGCCGCATGGGTCATCCGATGCGTCGTTCGGGTCGATGGTGGACTCGAGAACGGTGGTGAAGTACATTGCGTCGAGGACCTCGGAGCAATGATCGGGCAGCAGCGAGGCGAAATCAGAAGCCTTCATCGGGAGTACCTCCGCCACCGAGCAGCCGGTGCATCTGTTCGCTGAGGTCGGCGGGCATGAATGGCTTTGAGACATAGCCATCGGCCCCGCTTTCCATCATCTGTTTGATCCTGGCCTCGCTCTTGTCGGTTGAGACGACAAGGACGGGAATGGACGCAAGCATGGCGTCGGCGCGGACCTGCAGAAGCAGCTCTTCGCCATCCATCTCGGGCATGTTGATGTCGGTCATGATGAGATCGACCCACTCGGAGCGCAGCACGACAAGGGCTTCGATACCATTGCCTGCTTCGAGATACTTGCCCGTGTCGACGCCTGAAAGATCGACGACACGCTTGACCACGCGGCGCATGGCCGGTGAATCATCCACGATGAGTATGTTGTAGGCCATCGCTCGCTCCAATTCTCTTTGGGGTTTGGACATGGGCGACCATGTCCTTTTCGGGTTCGCCGGTTACCCGGAGTTTCACTGCGCCGGTCCCGACCTCGATGCGGACCGTCCTTGATACCGTGCCACCTACTTCTTCCTTGGCGACGATGACGCCCGCCTTCCAGAAGATCTTGCGCATTGCGAGGTGGTTCCGTTTCCCGATGTTGAAGGTGCCTTCGGGGTCGAGCATCTGTGCGCCGCCGGTAGCCATGACGATCATTCTCGACTTGACGGCGCCAAGCTTGTAGGCCTCTTTGAAGAGCAGAGGAATGCCGGTATCGGCAAAGACGTAGGGACGTTTGCTGGCCTTGTCCAGATCGAGACTGGATTCCGGAAGCATGAAGTGGAGCAGTCCGGCGACCTTGACGACCGGGTCGTGAACCAGAATTGCGATGCACGATCCGAGCGCGTGTGTGATCAGGACGTCCGCCGGATTGCTGCTGACCTGGCACTCTCCGATGCCAATGATGACGGCTCCCATCAAGACCTGCCGATCTGACCACTCTTGCTATGGCCGGGCTTTCTATAGGTGGCAGGAGAGACGTAGTCGAGGCCGTGAGTGATGGCGTTCAGACTTTCGGAATGGCCGATGAAGAGATAGCCTCCATCCTCCAATCGGTCGGAGAGACGCTGCACCAGGCTCTGCTGCGTGGGCTTGTCGAAATAGATCATGATGTTGCGGCAGAAGATGACCGAACAGCGGTAGTCCTCGGGCAGCTTCTCCATCAGATTGAGGTGTCCGAAGTCGATCATGGCGCGGACCTCGTTCTTGAAGCGATAGGAGTCTGCCGAGGCGTTCTGACCCTTGAGCAGGTAACGCTGCATCAGGTCTACGGGAACACCCTGGAAACGTTCCGAGGCGTAGACGCCACGCTTGGCCTTCTCCAGCACGCGGGTGGAGATGTCGGTTGCCTTGATCTTGACCTTGGCCGCAACCTCTGCGTGGAAGGCTTCGAGGAGAGTCATGGCGATCGTATAGGGCTCTTCCCCGCTGGAGCAGGCCGCGCTCCAGATGTTGATCTGTGAACGCGAGCGGAGGGCGGGATAGATCGTCTTCACGAGGAAGTCGAAGTGCCTTGGCTCGCGGAAGAAGCTCGTGTGATTCGTGGTCAGGTAGTCGACCATGGTGGTCATGGCGGCGCCGGTGCGGTCTGCCTTGACGTACTCGTAGTACTCCTGGAAGGTGGCGAGGCCAAGCTCGCGGAGCTTCTTGCCGAGACGCGCGGCGACCAGACCCTGCTTGCCGTGACTGAGGTCGAGGCCGAAGTGCTGATAGGCGAGCTGACTGATCTTCTCGAACTCAGCGGCGCTGAGGACGGGGATCTGGTCGTGTGCGAGCGCGGAGCTGGGCATTAGGAATCCCCCTTATAGATTCCGTCCATATCGAGGATGAGCCCGACACGTCCGTCTCCAAGGATGGCGCACCCGGCGATGCCGGCGATGTTCTTGAAGCTGGTTCCAAGGCTCTTGATGACGACCTCCTGCTTGCCGACGAGATCGTCAACGAAGAGGCAGAACTGCTTTCCCCGACTCTCTGCGACGATGAGCGTTCCCTCTGTGAGCTGGGTGGTTCGAGATTCCATCTCGAAGCG